>JAIJLI010000411.1 GCA_022722495.1 Dialister sp.
GGTGTGGATGGTTTCCCTATTGATTTGTTTTATGACAATGACAATACTGGTGAAAACATCTATCTTGGCAAGTACAATTTCAACAATGAGAAAAGTGGCAGTGCAGCCATCTATGGCTTTGAGGGCATTGAGGGCTTCAATGATGCAGCAGCTTTGAACGGACAGCGAAACAAATGTATCTGCTTGGAGTTCTTGAACAACTCTGAGACACTTTGCTTGTTTGGTACGGCTGACATGACTTCATTTGCCGATGCCCTGGAGTTCCGTTTCAAGGCTGATGACACTTGGGAAACCGCCAATGAGGAAGACAAGTCAGCGGTCAAGCGTCTTTGGTCGTGGATTCTCTCATGCAAGGGAAATCCAAGCAAGTTCTATGCAGAGTACAATGATTACTTTGACAATGACAGCCCATTTGCATGGTATGTGATAACGGACTATTTCATGGCGGTGGATAACCGTGCCAAGAACATGATGCTTGTCACATGGGACGGTCTTCACTGGCAGTTCATTCCATACGACATGGACACCATCTTTGGTGAACGCAATGATTCCGTCTTGAAGTACGACTATACTATTACATGGGAGACCTTGGATGAAAGCATCGGCTCCTATGCCTTCGCAGGGCATGACAGCATTTTGTGGCAGCTTGTAAGGGGATGTCCAGACAAGTTGAGGGAGGTGGCTGACAAAATCCGCTCAAACATGAGCCTCGAATATGTGCTTAATATGTTCAATGTGGAACAGATGGGCAACTGGTGCGAACGCATATACAACAAGGATGGCATATACAAGTATATCACTCCCTTGACGGAAGGCGTAACCTCAGCAGACGGAACGAGCTATTACAATTATCTCTATGCCTTGCAGGGAAGCCGTTACGCACACCGCACATTCACCATCCAAAACCGCTTTGCGCTGCTGGATAGCCAATATGTGTGTGGCACATATCGAAAGGACAGCTTTGCTGCTTACTTTGGCTATAAGTTCGGTAGCGACAACCGAAAGATAAAGATAACGTCAAGTGAGCGTTATTATTTCGGTTATGGCTATACGAGTGGCACACCGCATCAGAGTGCAGTCCTGGCAGAAGACACAGGCAGTATGGTGCAACTGACACTTGACACCGACTTGATTGTGAATGATCCACAATACGTGTATGGTGCAAGTCGCATCATGGGGCTTGACCTTACGGACGTGAGCCATGCCATCTTGCAGACGTTGAACCTCAACAACTGTTCGGCACTTCGCACGCTTGATGTAAGTTGTGCAGCGACACAGACAACGCTCAACGCATTGCTTGTGAACGGATGCAAGAACCTTCGCACGCTCAATATGACTGGTTTGAAATCCACCAGCTTCACAGGCATTGATTTGAGCGCAAACACCAAGCTGGAAACATTCCGTGCAGGGAAGAGTGCTTTGACAGGCGTGAGTTTCGCACAAGGTTCACCATTGAAGACAGTTGTGTTGCCTTCAACGCTGCAAACCTTGGAACTCCGCTATCTGAGCAAGCTCACAAACAGTGGTCTCACACTTGAAGGAACCTCAAATGTCACACGTCTGGTTGTGGATAATTGCCCATTGATAAATTGGCAGACACTTTACAGCAGATGCAGCAAAGTGAAGTATCTACGAATTACAGGCATAGACATGGAAGGTGACGGAACCATGCTAAAGAATATGCTTTCGATGGGTGGTGTTGATGAAAACGGTGGCAATGTGGATTCATGCCGTCTGGTTGGCACTTATCGCCTCACTTCATACATAGCTGATGAAGAATACAAGAAGTGGCAAGAACATTTCCCAGAGCTGAACATCATTCAACCAGAATACACGATGATTGAGTTTGATGACACTGTTGCGGATGATGCCAATGTGTCCAACCTTGACAACAAGACTGGCTATAAGTATGGCAATGACTATGTGCCAAGCGGTCATATCACGGCACTTTTGAAGAAGCGTCACCGTGTGCTTGCCAAGGTTACGAAAAAGCCAACGACACGAAACATCAAGATTGCAGGTGTTGACACCATTGCAAACAACCTTGATGGCGTTGTCACCATATATCCATTGCATGATGAGAACTCCAACTATTATGCGGATGCAGCAGAGGTGGCTAATTGCACCGCTGCAAAGTTGGATGGCTCAGAGGGCGACATTATGATGTTCGAGCCTCACAGATGGATCAAGGGAATCAATGACTACCTGAATGGCAAGCATTATAGCTGTTACAGCAGCAATGTTGCCATGCCATCCGTACCGAAAGCAAAAGTCATCTTGCTGAGTGAAATACAGAGTGGTGGCAATTATCGCAAGGGCTATAAGGTAATGAGTGGCAAGAACACCTTGCAAAACTCATATACAGCAGATAGCAGCTATGCCGTTTGTCGTGTGTCTGTATCAGGCTATAAGCGTGTTCGTTTTCCTTCTGTGCCAGGCAGCAATCTTGTTGGAAGCATTTTCACGGATGATTCGGGAAAGGTAGTCAAAACCATCGTTGTGCCAA
>JAIJLI010000412.1 GCA_022722495.1 Dialister sp.
TTTCGATTATAATCGAAACTTTTCTGGATTTTGGTAAAAAGTTCACTTATACCTGAAACTTTCACTTCATAAATATCCGTCCTTCGCCCCAAGCCTTCCCGACCGCTTCTCCGAGCGGCAGGTACTTGCCATGCACCGCATCAAAGGTGATCGGCGCCAGCTTCATCGGATCGATCTTCCCCTCCGTCAGGATGGCGTCATCGGCAAGAATATTCACGATATCGCCCACGAAGTGGAAATCTTCGCCCACCTGTGTCACCTTGGATACTTTGCACTCAAAAGTGAGCGGGTACTCCGTGATGACCGGCGCTTCCACATGCTCGCTCTTCACGACAGGGAAGCCCACATGCCCGATCTTCCCTGCGGCCGCCTTCTCACTCACGCAGCCGAAATAATCTGACTCTGCCATAGTTGCGACAGTCGCCATGCTCACCGTGAAGGCGGAAGCAGCACGGATATTCTCCGTCGTCTGGTGGCGATGATCCAGCATGAAGCCGATCTGGTTCGTATCATAGATCCCTCCCCACGCCGCCACCATGGCATCTGCGTGGCCTTTCTTGTCATAGGACGCGATCACCAGCACAGGCTGGGGGTAAAGAATGGATTGAGGCTTATGATTCGTTTTCATAGCGTCACCTTTTCATCGTACAAAATAGGGAAAAGCGGCTCTCTTCACTTCTCCACTTTCTCTTTCAGATCCTTTGCAAAGCGGTCGACGATGCGCTGATACATCCCCTTCGGATCGTTCTCCGCATTGCGCGTGCGGTCATCCTCACTCGAAGCGATAAGCTCACCGCTCTCTACATCATACCATTCGAAGGTCATCGTCACCACAGCATAGGGGACCTCCCGCGCAGGCACATAGTCGGGGTAGGTTTCTGTGCGGTAGAAATCATGCCAGTTTCCATCCTTGTCCTGATAGGAATCCCGCACCTGAACAGATCTCCACTCCACATGCGCCGGCTCGATGTAGCTCTTCACCTGCCAGCGGGTGAGCCGCGGCAGGATGTATACCTGTGCATTCGCTGCCTTCGCCGCTTCGAAGAGATCATCCGCCTCTTCCGTCCCGCTCTCGGCCGACGCTTTCTGCACACGGGGAACGGAAAGACGCTTCGACGCCGTCGGTGCTTCTATGGTCAGCATCACATCCTTGGGAATTTTTGCCTTGTTCATGCGGCTGGCAAATGTCGTTTCCAAGTTCTTCTGTCTCGCACTGCTCAAGGCGACATCACTCATATCGACGCGACCCACATAAATGCGCCGGATCTTCGAAAAATCATAGTTCGGATCCTGCCAACTCGTGTAGTCCGCATGGACGGGAGTAGCGCAGAAAGCGGCAGCGCAGACCGTCGCGGTGAATAACAGTTTATAGTTCATACGATCACCTCCGGGGTAATAGAGTGTGTGGTTTGCGGTTTAAGGTGTAAGAGCTTCTCCGTTCGTCATCCCCAGGGAAACCACTTCCATGGGGCAGCTGAAAAGCAAAGCAATAAGGCATCGGTTACCGATACGCGCATCGCTGCAGATCAACGCAGTGCAAGAGAGATTTCTCGACTTCGCTCGAAATGACGATACGAGAGAAATGCTTGATTCAAGTATCCCGACGAATTCTACGAAAAGGGAGCATTTTCTGATTCCTAATCCCTAGCCACTAACCACCAGTCACTACCCCCCCTCTCCTTCCCCCATTATATCACAGCGCGCGGATACGCAAAAAGCCATGCGCTTCGCGCATGGCTTCCGTTTTTATTTCTTCTTATGATTCCCATACAGATCATAGGAGACAGCATTTTCATCGTAGCGATTCAGTCTCACAGGACGACGGTCTGCATAGCCAACGGCGATGATGCAGAAGGGATCTTCATCCGTCGAGATGTCTAAGATATGGCACAGATGGATCTTTCTGTCCTGATACGGATACACCTGCATCCACAGGGTGGAAAGACCAAGGTGCTCAGCTTCGATCAGTATGTTCTGTGCAGCCGCCGCACAGTCGAAGCTCCATTCTTCCGGGAAGCTGATGCCATCCTTCTTGCCGACGATGACGATCGCAGCAGACGCCTTGCGCGCCGGGCCGGCGATGATGCTGTTGTGAGAAATGGCTTTTACCAGATCTTCCCGCGTGACGATGATGAAGTCACGGGACTTCTGGTTGCCGACAGCACGCGCCTGCATGCCCGCCTTGACGAGCGTCAGCAGCTCTTCATCCGGCACAGGGGTCAGTTCTTTGAAGTAGCGGCAGGTTCCGCGATTGAAAATTTCGTCCATGGTCTCTCCTCCTTGCTAAATGTCCGGTGGTCCCGGCGTGTTATTATTTATTCTTGCGAAAGAATAGCAGCCACACTGCTTTTGTTATCTTTATTATACCATAAGGGAGCGGTTTGCGTGGGAAGAAGTGACTACTGGTAAGTGTCAAGTTTTCCTCGGTAATTCATTTGACTGTCGATAATTACTATCTCCGTGGCTTCGGTTTAATCAGTATTTCTGTATCGCTTTGGCAAG
>JAIJLI010000413.1 GCA_022722495.1 Dialister sp.
CATACGACATCCCCGAGGACATCGTAGAGCGTTACATCCATATCCGGGATCGCCTTCATTTTATCCAAAAGTTGCAGTGCGACGATGATACCACGTCCCGCGCAGCCCACCCCCGGCTCAGGCCCGCCTGCTTCGACACAGGTGATGCCATGAAATCCGGTATGTACGATGTCTTCCCTGCTGATCTCATCGGGATCCTTTCTCCGCACCTGATCCAGCACCGTCTCTTTACAAATATGTCCTAAAAGAAGGCGTGTCGAATCATTCTTCGGGTCGCAGCCGATCTGGCAGACCTTCTTCTCCATGAGGGAAAGCGCCGCCGATACATTGGACGCTGTCGTCGACTTTCCGATCCCGCCCTTTCCATAAAAAGCGATTTTTTTCATTCCTATCACACTCTCTTTAAAAATCCAATGGAAGCGTTGTATTTTCTACTACTATTATTATAACAATATGAGCAAGTGGAGAGAGGAAGGGAAAACGGGAATAGTACGGCTCACCACCATTTCTTATTTTTAATTTCCTGCGTGGGAACCCTTTTCTTCTATCCATTTGTCCGCTATTTCCTAACACTCCATCACGTTTTCTTAACGTGAAATCATCGGTTCGCCAATTCCATGGAAACTATTTCAAATATTCTGTAAATTTCATTTGACTTTACCTTAACATTGTACTAAACTAAGGTCATGCGAAATACAGATGGCAGAAAGGACTCGAGTGCATGGGAAATACTCGACTCATCTCTGCGCTGTATGAATCCCGTCAATCGGGAATTTTTAAAGGAGTGATTTTTCATGAAAAAAAGTCTGAAAACTGTTCTGTCCGCATCTATGGCAGCTCTGTGCGTATTTGGCTTCGGCATGTCCGCCAATGCATATGAACTGAATCCGGAAGTCAAGGATGTAACCCCAGCTCTCCGCGAAGCTTCTACCGTCGGTGTATGGACTGCAGAAAACCCGGCTATGAAGAATGCACCAAACAAAGATGCTGTCCTCGTCATGACCTTTGGCACCACATTCAAAGACACAAGAGCTAAAACCATCGATGCTGTAGAAGCAGCCATCCAGAAAGCTCATCCGGATGTACCGGTATTCGAAGCATACACTTCCCACATTATTATTGACCGTGTAAAAGCCAAAGAAGGCATCCAGAAAATGACTCCGGAAGAAGCTTTCAAGAAACTGCAGGATGAAGGCTACACCCGTGTCGCTGTCGTTTCCCTTGACGTCATTCCAGGCATGGAATATTCCTATGACTCCATCGTCACCAAGATGCAGGTTCCGCATTTCAAGAAGATCTCCCTCGCTACCCCGCTGATGTACTTCCAGGGCACCGAAGGTGAACCGGATCAGGTCGTTGACTTCCTGAAAGCTGTGTCCTCCCAGTTCCCAAAGATGGGTAAACAGGACGCTACTCTGATCATGGCTCACGGCACTCCACATCCGGGCAACGCTTACTACAGCGTCATTCAGGATCGTCTGCATGAACTCGGCATGAACAATGTCTTCGTTTACTCTGTCGAAGGCCGTCCGAACCTGGAAGATGTCATTCCGAAGCTGAAAGCTCAGGGCTACAAACATGTCACCCTGATGCCTATCATGATGGTTGCTGGCGACCATGCAAACAATGATATGGCTGGTGATGAACCGGACTCCCATAAGAGCATCCTGAAAGCGGAAGGCTTCACCGTTGACACCTATATCCATGGTCTTGGCGAAAACGCAAACGTTCGCGGCCTGTATGTAGATCGTGCAACCGAAGCTCTCGAAGCTCTGCAGAAATAATGAAATGTGCTATACTAATGCAGAGATGATGTCTCTTCATTAAAAAACGCTCTTACGTCATCTCGGCGTAAGAGCGTTTTAGTATGTTTTAGCTATTTCTTGTACATAAATCAGGTTCCCTCAGCAGACCAAATCCCCATTATCTCCAAGGAGTCTTCTTATGAAAAAAATTCTTGCATCTATCGCAGCGGCTGCCCTCTGCCTCTCCCTTTCTGCCTGCGGAGGCAGCGGAGAGTCCGCTTCCTCCTCCGCCCTCTCTTACACCTATAAAGACCAGACCATCAGCATGAAGGCCGCTCCTACGCGCATTGTCACATTGTCTGCGCCACTCATCAATATGGCCTATGCAGTCGGAGGCACCTCCATCGCGCGCCCGGAGACCACGAGTCCGATCCCGGAAGAGGCAAAATCCCTCCCCACCATCGGGCATGTGCAGAATATCAATATGGAATCTCTGGTCGGCATGAAGCCAGACCTCGTCATCGGAGAAAAGACGCAAAACAGCAAGCTCGAGTCTCTTCTGAAATCAAGCCAGATCCCCTACGTCCTTATTCAGTACGACGGCATCCATGACAATGTGCCGCTTCTGAAATTCATGGGTGAACTCTATGGTAAAACAGACAAAGCCAAAGAAGTGATCGATGCCTACGAAAAAGGTGTGAAAGCCATCACGGATAAAGCGTCCGCTGAAAAGACTCCGGCGAAAGTCGCAGTCC
>JAIJLI010000414.1 GCA_022722495.1 Dialister sp.
CCTTGACCCGCTCGTCCTGACCGTCGGCTCCGGAGACAAAGGCGCGAGCGAGACCCTGCGTACCCTCAAGCTGTACAAAAAAGAATTCGGCTTCCCCTGCGTCATGGGGACGAGCAATGTTTCCTTCGGCCTCCCCTGCCGACCTCGCATCAATGCAGCCTTCCTCACTATGGCACTCGCCTGTGGCATGAATGCCCCCATCGTGAATCCGCTCGATCAGGGCGTGAAGGATGCCTTCACCAATGCCAAGCTGCTCCTTGGCTTTGACAAAGGCGCCCTGCACTTCATCCAGGAAGCACAGGATGCCCCGGCCGCATCAGCAACAGCTCTGCCTGTGCAAGACCTTCCGCCGCTTGCCCAGGTGAAAGCCGCCGTCAAGCAGGGGGAAAAGGAAGAAGCTGCGGGTGCAGTAAAGCGCGCCATCGAAGCCGGGCTCTCATCGGAAGAGATCATCCAGAGCGGCCTCACCGCTGCCATGACCGAGATCGGTGACGGCTACGGCGCAGGGAAAGTCTTCCTCCCGCAGGTCATGATGAGCGCCGAAGCCATGCAGGCCGCCTTCAAGGTCATCAAGGAAATGCTCCCCGAAGCCGCCACGGCTGCCAAGGGTACACTGATTCTTGGCACCGTACAGGGCGACATCCACGACCTCGGCAAGAATATCGTCTCTGCCCTTCTTGAAAACAGCGGCTACCGCGTCATCGACCTCGGCAAGGACGTCGCCCCCGAAGCCTTCCTCTCCGCCATCGAAGAACACCACGCGGATCTCGTCGGCCTCTGCTCCCTCATGACCACCACCCTTCCGGAGCTCGAAAAGACCGTTTCCCTCGTCAAAGAGAAATGCCCCTCCGTCTCCATCCTGACAGGAGGCGCCGTCGTCACGAAAGACTACGCCGCTTCCATCGGCGCTGATGCCTACTGCAAAGACGGCATCGCTGCCATCAAAGAAGCCGATCGGATGATGGAGAAATAGTCGGAGGGTCAGCCCGTGGAGCGTGCCGTCCCTTGATCGTGTATGAAAGCCTCGCCTGCATGAAAAATGCAAAATGATGGTGCCATGAGCTGACATTTCAGTGACTAGTCACTCGTGGCATCTGATTCCTAATCCCTAGCTGCCAAATTTCCGAAAGGAGTCCCCTATGTCCACATTAAAAAAGAAAAACCAGAATCACATCTTTACCATCACGACCGAGCTGGATCCGCCGAAGAGCGCCTCCTCCGTTATCACGGAAGAGCAGGCGCAGAAAGTCGCTCCCTACGTCGACGCAGTCAATATCGCCGACTGCCCCATGGCAAAAATGCGTATGAGCCCGATCGCCCTCTCCTGCATCATCCAGCAGAAGTACCAGGTCGAGTCCATCTTCCATCTGACCTGCCGCGACAGAAATGTCATCGGCCTTCAGGCGGAACTTCTGGGAGCAGCCGCACTCGGCGTGCATAACATCCTCACCCTCACCGGTGATCCGCCCAAGATCGGTGACCATCCGAATGCCAAAGGTGTCTTCGAAATCGACTCCACCGGCCTTATCCAGATCGCCAGCTGCCTGAACAGCGGTCACGATATCGAAGGACATGACCTTGGCGCGGCTACAGATTTCTACATCGGTACCACAGGAAATCCCGGCACCGATGACCTCGATGCAGAGATCAAACGATTGGAGGGCAAGAAAAAAGCGGGCGCTCAATTCATCCAGACCCAGCCGATCTATGATATCAAGCAGGCAGAAGACTTCCTCGCCTGTGCCAAAGACCTGGATCTTCCCATCCTCTTCGGCATCGTCCCGCTGAAAAGCTTCAAGATGGCGAACTATCTGAATGACAAGGTCCCGGGCATCACCATCCCAAAGAAAGTCCTTTCGCAGATGGAAACAGGCGGCCGCGAGACAGGTCTTGCGATCTCCAAAGAGATCGTCGCCGCCCTGCGCGAGATCCACGCCGCCGGCGCTCATCTCATGCCGGTCAACGACATCGACGCCATCCCGTATATTGTGGGAGATTAGGGACTGTGACTAGTGACTAGTATTGCGTTTTCTAAATCACTGGCGTTTAAGTCAACTTCCGAATCAAGTGAGGAGTGAGGAGTGAAGGTACAGCACATAAAATGAGGAAGCGCCGCAGATTTTTATATAAATGATGGATAAACTGTTTTATATAATGAGGGGTATTCGGGCACTATATGAATGGTGTGCCCCTTCCAGCACTTCTCACTACGTCCAGAAGTTAACAAATCACTATACTAGTAACTGGTTTCTCATACATGCACGAAAAAAGGCGATGTGAGATAACGATCATCTCATTTTCGCGTTCCATCTGCCGCGAGGGACTTGCAGCTCTCATAGGAGTGACCGGGAAACCTTATCCCAGCTGTCTTTCATGCCATAGTCACCCTATCCGCCCCTGCGCGGAAGAACGTTCTTGGCTCCCCATCGGGGGAGCTGCCCGAAGGGCTGAGGGGGCTACGTAGCGGTATTGCATGAAAGTGTTGGAATATCGATAGCA
>JAIJLI010000415.1 GCA_022722495.1 Dialister sp.
ACGCTATACCGCTAGCATGCCCCTATTGCCTTCGGCACTTCCCCCGAAGGGGGAAGCAAGACATTACGTAGCTAACGATTTCCTTAACTTAATAGCATTACCCATGCGGGGAAGGCTTAGGCGCGTCGATTTTTGTAAACGGCGATGCCCGCATTCCGCGCACTGGGCGCTATCCTTAGTCACCTGTCACCATTTCCTCTGATCAATGAAAACGTCCGCCGTCCGGCGGGCGTTTTTGCATGCATTTTTCATTTCAAATCTTTGCGGAGACTATGGTATACTAAATGCGAATATGGTTTTTCGTGGCTGGTGATGGGAATTGCGTTTCATAAATAACTGGCAGTTAAATTGACCATCCAATCAAGTGAGAAGTTTGAGGTGAAGGCTCAGCGCATAAAATATGGAAGCGGCGCGGAGTTTTATATAAATCATGAATAGACTGTTTTATAAAATGAGAGGTATTGGGGCGCTATATGAATTGTGCGCCCCTTCCTCCACTCCTCACTCCTAACTCCTCACTCCTAACTCACATGAGGTGATACTATGACTTTTTTGAATCGACTGCTTTCCCGCATCAAGAATGAGCGCGGGGCGTACATGGTCTTTTTCGCGATATTGATCCCGATCCTTTTCGGCTGTGCAGGGCTCGCGGTGGACCTTGGGAATGGCTTTGCCCGTCACGCGCGCCTGCAGAAGGCGGCGGATGCGGCGGTGCTTGCGGCGGCGTATGTGTATGACAAGGATGATGTGACTGACCTCAAGACGGTGGCGCATACGTACCTAGAGGCGAATTTATACGCCGACACTGCTATGAGGGATAACTATAAAATTGATAAGATTACCAAGCGCGTGTATGGCGATGGAACTGATGAGACGAAGGGGGTTCTCCTTTCTCTCTATGTATCACAGAATGTAGATACGACGTTTATGAGAATTTTGGGATTGCAGAAGATTCCAGTTAGTGTAGAGGCGACAGCGCGTCTTGTGCCTGATAGTCCGATTACAGGTGATCCAGGGGTTTTCGGATTTACTATGGTGGCTGGATATAGCGGACCTGTTGATAACCCAGGGGATTGGAATAAGAATGCTATTTATATCAATAGCGATAATGTGTATATTCATGGCAAGATACATAGTAATGGACCGATTAGTATTGATCATAATAATAGTGGGGATAAGCGTTCTGTTTTCATTGAGAAAGGGGCATTTAGCTCTTCCGCCAAAACGGACTTAGAACTATGGTCAAATCGCAGAATCGTTGACTGGGAGCATGAAGATAATACTGGACCAAAGGATAATGGATTTTATAATAATGATACAATGTTACGCCCACGAGATCCGCCAAATAGGAATGACCCATTTATCGATAATCCGCCACCAGGACATCATGATCCTGGATCGTGGGTTCATTTTAATCGTTTTGGTTATGATGATGGAACTAGTCAGGGACAAGACGTTTTGGCCTCGAATACATACGTGGATAAGATTAATATTGCAATGGAAAAGGACAATTCATCCGTAGAGAAAGTCTATCAGTATGTGGAAAAATATAGAAATGAATTTTATCCAACTGGCGGATTGTATCGAAAGGATGAGTCATCATGTAAATCTGGAGAAGAAAGCATATATCTAGATATAGATGGTCACTACGATTCTGCGGGTTCAGGGAGTGGTTTTAGTGAAAACTATAAACAGTACAAGATTATTATTACCGATGGTGATATCACTGTGAATCCAGAGAATTGTAATACGAGTTGGACTAATATGACGATCATTTCACTTCATGGGGATGTCAATGTCTATGCAAATGTAATGCATGATCGATTCAAAGCGATCATATATGCGCCGAACGGGTGTGTTCGCTACTATCATAAAGTGGCTTTTGAAGGAAGTATTGTAGCCAAACATATCTTTTCAAATGTGTGGTATTGCTCATTTTACTGGAATCCATTTCAGTTTGGGGATCATGGAGAGAGTGGTGACTCTGGCTCAAGTGGAACGACTGGCAGCGGCGGTGTGAAGCAAGTAAAACTTCATTCTAATGAAGATAAGGACTATTCTGGGATTGAAATCTCTATTTAGGGTAGTGCATAAAAAAGAGGGAAGCCTTGACAGGTTTCCCTCTTTTTGCGTGCTATTTGCCATGCATCACGAAATTATATATAAAAGCGTGATAGAAATCACGCTTATATATATAATTTCGTGATTCTACGTTTTTTCCATACCATACTATCAGAATTTCCTTTAACGGGAAGGGCTCCCTGTGCTCCGCTATGCATATAAGTCATGGTATAATTATAAAGAGAAACTTTGCCCGCTGTTTACGAGCTTTTTACGGGAGTGGGCTATCATTAAAAGGTATGCTTCTGCGTGTGACCTGTTTCATAGCACACCAGCCCGGTACGCCCCGCGGGCTAACGCTGACGCTTCGCTTGAATGAGAAATGAAGGTGGCGGCTAGGGATTAGGGGTGGGGATT
>JAIJLI010000416.1 GCA_022722495.1 Dialister sp.
TTTTTTGTGTCAGAAAGACTTATTTGCCAAACTGTGCGAGCATGGTGCCTGCTGCTACTGCAGTACCAATAACGCCTGCTACGTTCGGGCCCATTGCCTGCATCAGCAGGTAGTTGGACGGGTTGTCTTTCAGGCCTACGACCTGAGATACACGGGCTGCCATCGGGACTGCAGATACGCCTGCGGAGCCGATCAGCGGGTTGACCTTGTTGCCGGATGCAATTCTCATGATCTGGCCAAAGAGGACGCCGCCTGCGGTGCCTGCTGCGAATGCGATCAGGCCCAGGCAGATGATCTCGATGGTCTGGATACGGAGGAATTTGTCGCCGGTCATGGTAAGACCTGTGCCGGTTGCCAGGAAGATGGTGACGATGTTGCAGAGTGCGTTCTGTGCGGTGTCGGACAGACGGCCGGTGACGCCGGATACTTCAAACAGGTTGCCGAGGCACAGGCAGCCCATCAGTGCTGCTACCGGTGGCAGAAGCAGGGATACGACGATGGATACTACGATCGGGAACATGACCTTTTCGAAGTGGGTAACAGGACGAAGGGTGGTCATTCTGATCTTACGCTGTTCTTTGGTGGTGCAGAGTTTCATGATCGGTGGCTGGATCAGCGGTACCAGGGACATGTAGGAGTATGCTGCTACTGCGATGGCGCCCAGAAGTTCCGGAGCCAGTTTGGAGGAGAGGTAAATAGCGGTCGGGCCGTCAGCACCACCGATGATGCCGATAGCTGCTGCCTGCGGTGCAGTGAAGCCGAGGACCATAGCACCTGCGAGGGCTACGAATACGCCGATCTGAGCTGCTGCGCCCAGGAGCATGGTCTTCGGGTTCGCGATGAGCGGACCAAAGTCGGTCATAGCGCCTACGCCCATGAAAATCAGCGGCGGGAAGATTTCGTATTTGATACCGAAGCCGATGGCCATCATGACGCCCATTTCGTCTTCGAATCCGGTGTTCGGGAAGTTTGCCATGATGTCGCCGAATGCGATTGGCAGAAGAAGCAGTGGTTCATACTGTTTTGCGATGGCGAGGTACAGAAGTACGAGACCTACGCCGATCATAATGACGTTTTCGATGGAGAGGTGGGCAAAGCCGGAATCGGTCCATACGGAAACGAGAGCTCTCATAAAGCCGTCCATGTTGTTTCCTCCTAGATGGATAGTTTAGTGGGGTAATGGTTCTGAGTCAACTGGGATGCAAGACCTGTGTCAAGGGTTCAGGATGTGCAGTCACTTGAACCTTGAACCCTGAACCTTGAACCAATGAGGAATTGCCAATTCCCTGATTGACTCTAAAGTAATCTAATTCTTATTTCTTCTTTCCTTTGGTCGGATCCACGATGTGAATCAGCTGGATGACGCAAGCCAGGAAAATCAGCACGCCGAACACGATAACCATGTTCGTGAGGCAGATCGAAAGCGGGCCCGGAGTTTCCATAGAGTAAAATCCACCTTTCTTTGAGTAAGAAGGATGATCCTTCAGAGTTTCCTGCGTGAGACCGTCACGCGCGGTGTTTCAAAACTTCAGAAACGCAAATAGATTTCCCGCCACCCCCACTTTGCGCGGGAGCGGCGAAAAATTCCATTTTTGTAAGTGATCTCTCAGCTTACATGCCGAATGGCCATACGATCGGGATGACTACGAGGCAGACGATGAGAGAAATGACGCACATCGGTACACCGACTTTAGCATAGTCGTTGAAGGAGAAGTTGCCAGGTCCAAGAACGAGGGTGTTTGGCGGAGTAGCCATCGGGGTAGCGAATGCGCAGGATGCGGCAATACCAAGTGCCATCAGTACTGGTTTCGGGTCAGCGCCAATGGACTGTGCGATAGAAATACCAATGGGGGCAAGCAGTGCTGCGGATGCAGTGTTCGACATGAACTGAGTGAGGACGTTGGAGATGAGGAACAGTACGCCGGTCAGGACGTATGGGTTCGGGTTCGAGCCCATCATGCTTACGACGGTGTCAGCGATCATTTTGCCTGCGCCGGTCTTTTCCATAGCAGATGCCACGGAAAGCATACCAGCGAAGAGGAAAATGGTGACCCAGTCGATGCCAGCGTAAGCTTCTTTTTCCTTCAGGCAGCCGGTGATAACGCAGAGGATAGCGCCGGTGACTGCTGCGGTGTGCAGCGGAACAGTCTTCAGGTTGAGAGCCATGCAGAGAACAACGCCGATCAGGATAAGACCGGAGATCCACATTTTTGTTTTGCTCTTCGGAGCATCTCCGCCGCCGCCAGCTTCTTCTTTAGCAGCTTTCAGAGCTTCTTCGTCCATGGCGCCGGCAGATTTTGCAGCGATCATGTGACGGCCAATGAAGAGGGTGTAGACAGTAATGACAAGGGAGAGCGGGATACCGATAGCCGCGAATTCGAAGAATCCGAAGGTCGGAAGACCAGCCGTGGTCAGAGCGCCGGTAACGATAACGTTTGGCGGGGTACCGATCATGGTGATGGT
>JAIJLI010000417.1 GCA_022722495.1 Dialister sp.
CAGGGAGGTGATGCCGAAGGTGTTATGCAGTTCTTCGGCATGAGAAGCGATGAGTGCTATGTATTCTTCCCTTGTTTTCATTCTTAATATCCTTATATTATTTAAGGCTTTTGCTCCTACAGGGCGCAAAGGCTGATTGCGCTTATACCCAGGGTGTTACCCTGGGCTAGGAGCTTCTGGGCCTTCAGCCCGTATGGGGAAAAGTGACAACAGCAGCACAGACCTCAGAATTTTGATATAAAACAATTTATAGCTGCTAGTAAGTCATCAAGATTATTTTTGATGACGTCGAACACGATGTCTCCATCAATATCAAAATAGCCATGTGCTATATGGTTGCGAATGCCAATAACATCTTGCCATGGTATTTCTGGGCGCTCATTTAGTAGGCGAGATTGAGTTAATCTGTCAATTTGTTTAACTCCCTCTCCAATTGCTTCGATAAGCATACAGCTAGCTGCAAGATTCTTCATTCCTTCAGGTGTACAATAGTAATCGTCAACTGTCTGTACATCTTTGTTCCAATCTTGCAATTGTTTAATGGCTTCCTTAATTTGTATTAAGGTTCCAATAATTCTATTTGATGATGTATATTCCGTCATGTTCTATTTCTTTAAGGAGGAATGGATTGATATGCTTGTGCAATCTTACAATGTCAACAGAACATTCCAGCAGGTTTTCTAGAAAACGTTTCAGTCTTACTACAAGGAACATTTTCGGTTCCATATCAACACATATATCAACATCACTACCTTCTTTCTGTTCGTTTCTAGACACAGAACCGAAAAGGCGTAATGATTTAATGCCAAAGTTCTTTTTTAGTTCTTCGGCATGAGATGTGATGAGGGCTATGTATTCTTCTCTTGTTTTCATTCTTAATATCCTTTTTTAAAAGGCTTTTGCCCTTACAGGGCGCAAGGCTGATTGCGCTTATACCCAGGGTGTTACCCTGGGCTAGGAGCTTTTGGGCCTTCAGCCCGTAGGGGGCTCAAATTAGTAGCCAAGGCTATTCTCGATTATCTTTCAAACCCTTTTCTAATTCTTCTATAGTCGGCATGGAAGACTTGAAGTCTTTCGGGAAGAGTTTGGACAGTTGATATTCTGATATTCCCATCGGTTCCTTGTATGATTCCAAGGCATATTTCGCCACCACATTGTCCTTGTCCTTGCAGATGAGCAAACCGATGGTCGGGTTGTCGATGTCGGTCTTGAACTGGTGATTTATGGCAGATACGTAGAAACTCAGTTGCCCCAAGAATGATGGATGGAACGACTGGGCTTTTAGCTCAACGACCACATAGGCGTGGAGGTGGGCATTGTAAAAAAGCAAATCGGGGAAGAACTCCTGCTGACCTACTTCCAAACGAAATTGTCTGCCCATATAGGAAAATCCCTTTCCGAGTTCCAAAAGAAAACGAGTAACGTTGTTCACCAATTCATTCTCAATGTCACGCTCGTCATATTTCTCCCTTAGA
The DNA here is from genome assembly GCA_022722495.1 of Dialister sp. Lineage (GTDB taxonomy): Bacteria > Bacillota > Negativicutes > Veillonellales > Dialisteraceae > Dialister. The sequence goes on from JAIJLI010000417.1 coordinate 1,476, forward strand.
TTAAGGAAATCCAACTGATAAGGGTCTTTTGTTATCTGTTGCGCTAAGTCACTCTGTATGGCAGGAAGCGTGGACTGGAAGTTGGTGATTGCCTTGCCGTTACGCTCATAAAGATCGGTATCAAGCCAGTTGAGAAGAGCGTCACGTCCCCAATTGTTCTCCCAAGTTTTTCTTACGAAGAACAAGGCTTTGTCCATATCATCCTTGCATTTGTCGATGATACGTTGATGATGAAACCATGGAATAAAGAATAGAATTTTGAAATCGTCTACACCGTGTAGACGATTTTGTTTTTGATCTCCAACTCGCTGAATATCTGTTTTATACAAGTCCTCTTCAAAATCGTCCGCAGGTTGCTGACGATTTGCCAACAATGGAGCATAGAGCTTATAAAAGTAGCTCATGTACTTCAAGTTGGTTGGCGAAAAACCCTTCACTCCCGGCATTTCATTCTTCAAGTCCTGGCTAAGATTCTTGTAAAAGCCAGAACCGTAAGTATTGGTATATTGCTTAGCTTCAATGTCTCGTCCCAGCTTCCAATAGAAGTCTAACAGGTAGCCATTGGTAGCGCAAGATGCCTTTAGGCGATGGCTATAGAATCGTTCCTTGAGTTCTACGAGCCAGTCCTTATAGTCGCTGTCATTATGAAGGACTACTGATAAGTCTATATTTTCCTTTGCCATCTTTTTTCCTTTTTATCTGGCTGCAAATATATGAAATATTTCTCTTTCATGCAAGTTTTTGGGGGATTTCTTTTGGCTTTTCGTAAGAAAAGATTAATTTTGCGGATGAAAATAGTGGATGGATTGAAGAAATCCTTTAAAGAAAGAGTAAAATGTCGGACCGTTTGACCATAGAACAGCGCCATAACAATATGGCGGCAATAAGGGGCAGGGATACCAAACCGGAGATTCTTGTCAGGAAATTTCTGTGGAGTAGGGGATTCAGGTATCGGCTCAATCATCCACGCTTGCCGGGCAAGCCGGAC
>JAIJLI010000418.1 GCA_022722495.1 Dialister sp.
GGACCAGCTCGAGCAGACGGTGGGCATCAATGGCTATGAGGATCTTCACTGGCGGGATCTCACGGATATTAAAGGCATCGGCCCCGATAAGGCAGTCACCATCTGTGCAGCGATCGAGCTCGGGCGGCGTCTGACCTATATATATGATAAAAGAAAATTGGAGAATTTCAGTACGCCGGAGAAGGTCTCTGCCTTTTTCATGGAGCGTCTCCGCCACGAGACGCAGGAGCATTTCCTCATTGCCTTTGTCAATGTGAAGAACAGACTTCTGGGCTACAAAGAGGTCTCCATCGGTGGGCTGAATGAGACGCCCGTCGATATCAAGGAAGCGATGAAGTGGGCGATCCGCTACAAAGCCTGCGGTCTCATCCTCCTGCACAATCATCCTTCCGGCTATCCGGAGCCGTCGAAGGAGGACATCGAGATGACGAAGACCTTCGCCAAGGCCGCAAAGCTCCTTGATATGGTGGTGCTGGATCATGTCATCATAGGAGACGGCATCTATGTCAGTCTGCATGAGAGAGGGATTATTTGAGATAGGGGCGGCAGGACTTCATATGTCAGGCATCAGACTTCAGACGTCTCCTTGTCTCAAAGTCTTATATCTCACATTCCCAGATATGCTATAATATATGAGATATAGAAAATTTTAGTAAAGGACAGGTGTGAGCCATGGAAGAAATGGAAAAAGGAAAACGTTATTCCGCAGAAGACAAGGGTTATACCAGCAAGATCTACGAGATCCGCTGGATCCCCGTCACGGAAAGAGAAGAATATCAGGAAGGCCCGACCAGAGACGCGCTCCTGAAGCTCAAGGAAAAAATGGCGGAAAAGGATTTCGATAAATACATCGAAAACGGTGTCATTCGTGTGACCTATGATGAAGGCCGTCTGATGATCATCGTAAAGTCGGAGATCTACCGCACCATGCTGATGGGCCCCTTCTACAATGCCATCTGTGAAGCCTTCGATGTGGGACATTTCCGCGTCGTCAGCCAGGTGAATGGGTACTGATCGGAGCGGGAAAGCGGCTCTGATCGAGAGGAGAAGGATAGGCGAGCCGGATGGCCCGCCTTTTTTCTTGCGAACTTTTCCGCTATCCGCTATAATTTTCATAGTCTAATGAAAAACTCAGTCAACTACCCGAGGCTTCTTATGAGATTCCGATTTCTTCTTATCCTTTGTATCGTCCTTTTCACCAGCCTTCTTCCGGCAGAATGCCGCGGGGAGGCTCTTTTGCGTGCGGCGTTTCCTTACAGTTTGACGAAGGAGGCGGGCGTGGCGCATGCGGGCAGCACGCAGCTTCTCTATATTTCCGTGCAGAATTTCGGCAATGAAGAGGAAGCCGCCGAGATCACCGCGGCATTGCCGGAGGGATTCACGGCACTGGCCGGAGACGGCTGGGAGGTGGACGGGGAGGAGGTGCGTATCCACTGGACACTTCCTGCGGACTATGGTGAGCAGTTCCTCGCGGTCCCCGTGAAATGCAGCGAAGAGGCGGGGGAAGGTGTCTACGAGATACCGGTCTCCCTTCGGACGAAAGAGGGCGTGAAAGAGGAGAGGATCTCCTTCTCGGCGGGACCGGCGGAAGAGGAGCAGGATCAGAAGGCAGCGCAGACATGGTATATCCAGTCGGTGCTGCTTCCGGTGAATGAGGACGGGGAGCGGGATGCGAGACAGGAAAAGGATACGCTCGTCACGCCGGATGTGACACTGGAGAATATGAAGAACCGCCTGACGGGCGGGCGCGGTGTGGACTGGGATGCGCTCACGGCAAAGCCGAATACGTACCTCCTTCTGGATATGAGGAATCCGAAGAAAGATGTACGGACGATCCATCTGACCGCTGAGCTTGTAGACAAGGAGACGGGGGAGGTGCGCCCCGGGCTCATCGCAGCAGCTGGTGAGGGAGAGTCTCTCGACCGGACGAAAATGCGAAGTGAGGCGGCGCTCTCTCTGAACGGCCATAAAATGCAGACTGCTGTGGTGCCGCTGTATGTGGATCCTTTCTCGATCGCAGAGGGAGACTATGCGCTGCGCCTTACGCTGTTTGACGGAGAGACGGAGCGTGTGACGGAGCTGCCGCTCACCGTCGTGAAGAAGCGGAGCGTGGGATTTGCGACGCTCGGCTTTGCCCTCCTTTCTCTTCTCGCGCTGGCAGCGTCCATCGGCGGACTGAAGCGCTGCATCCTCTCCATCGGAGCGAAGGGGGATATCACGGTATCGCTCTTTGCGGCGATGGCTTTCGGCGGGGTCGTCGTGCCGGTGACACTTCTGGGAGATTTCCTGCATGTCCTCTTGGGGCCTTTCTCCGGACTGGTGACGGGACTCCTCTCAGGGGTTGTGCAGTACCTGCTTCTGGTCTCGCTGCTGGTTCTTTTCCGCAGGCCGGGGGTCTGTGCGCTCTTTTTCCTCATGCGCTGGATGCTCTCGGCGGTACTTTTTGGC
>JAIJLI010000419.1 GCA_022722495.1 Dialister sp.
AAGGAAGTCTTGGAAAGCAAATTGAAGTGCAGTACCACTCACGGCTCATACACAAACCTCATTGATGGCAACGTGGAACTCATCATAGCCTCTCGCAATATATCCAGAGATGAGAAAAACTATGCCGATGAAAAAGGTGTCTCATTGATAGAGCATCCTATTGGACGTGATGCATTTATCTTCATCGTCAATAATAACAACCCTGTAAATAATCTGACCATTTCACAGATACAAGACATTTACACTGGAAAAACAAGAAATTGGAAAGATGTTGGCGGCAACGATGCCACAATTAGTCCTTACATAAGGAATGCCAACTCTGGAAGTCAAGAGAAAATGGAAACCTTGGTTATGAAGGGCTTAACAATGATAGACTGGCCAGAAATGATAACACATGGCATGGCTGGACCATTTTTTTCTTTACGCTATGATAAAAACGGCATAGCTTATACTCCATATTTCTATTACAGTATCATGGTACGAGGTGAGCAGGCTTGGGCGAAAAGTATATGTGTCAATGGTATTGAGCCAAACAAAAGTACAATTTCAAACAACACATACCCCTACGTGTCAGAAATATATGCAGCAGTGCGTTCTGATATAGACAAGACTTCTACTGCGTACAAACTATTCGAGTACTTAACGACTACATCAGGGCAAAACATAGTGAAAGAGAGTGGCTATGTTCCAGTTTCCACAAGTACAGACATCAAGAAGGTAACATCCCAATCCTCTTCATCAGAGTTCTACACAGATTTATCTGGCAGGATAATAAATGGTTCTCCCAAAGGATTGGTTATTAAGACTGAAACAATAAAAGGAAAGGTCGTTTCTGAGAAAATTATCGTGAAATAGATGACTGGAATGATATACCATCTATGAGATTAGGAATTTCGTTATCTACCTTGTACAACTCATATTTGTTGAGCAAATGGATAGCGTCAATCACAATTCGTTGGGCAGCAATGCGTCTGCCCAATAGAATTGTTTCCTTGCTGTTGCCACAAGACCGATTGGCACCTGTGGCTTCAATATATTTCTCCAAGGCATCTTTCATCATGAAATATCCTTTATCAGTCTTAGCCCAATGAATGAGTGCATCCTTTGCTTCTTCTCTCAATTGTTCAATAATTTTATTATCCATAGTTTCGTTATTTCTTGATATAATACAGTTGCCATAACTGGCTTATTTCTTTAGAATGGGCTGCTTCATCAGCATATACCATATCCACATAGTTTACAATTTCAGCAGTTTTTGGTTGTGAAATGGTTAACTTGCGTATAAGCATATTCTTCTTTTTGTCTTTTTGCAAGTCAGCATTGTCCCTTGCCAAGAATAGAGTCAATCCAATAGACAAAGCCCAAGAACACAGCATGAGAATAAGAGCTAACTGTCTAACATGGCGAGAATACCAAATGCGCCTTATCCAGTACCAAGGAATTGTGCATAGCAGAAATAACGGTACTTCCTTTAATGTCTTGGGCATTGATGGCTGCGTTACGCCAGCTTTTGCTTGTACCCCCAATTTTTCACAGATAGAGTCCAATGTATTGCCAATAATCTTGATACAATCATCGGATTTCTTATACCTGTCATTCAAAGAAAAAGCCAAAGCTCGTTCTTTTTCTATAATGTTTAGAAGTCCCTCGCATCTGGAAAGGACAATATCATACCTTTCAGATAGAGTCCCCATGTACTCGTCTTGGGTTATGCCAAATTTCTCTTTGTCTTTTTTGTCCTTTTCATTACGTTGCTTCCGTCTGTCATCCAACAAGTTTTCCACTGCCGATTTCGCAGCGGATGCCACATCGGCTTTGAACCTTTCCACATCAACGCTATCCGTTGGTTGCGAGCTAATTTTGCTTGATAACGAATTGAGCGCATTGATGCAAGTCTGCAACTTGTCTTGCAGTTCATCAAATGTATCTATTTCTTCATCCTTCAAAGGGACAGGTTTCTTGTTTGCCATAATCATCTGCGTCTTGGTTTGTACTTTTTCTTGTCCTTGTCATCATCGTCAGAACGTGACGAACCACCACCTCCGCCAACTGACGGAACAACATGCGGTTGAAGCACCAACTCCGTAACCACTCCTACAACATCAGACATACCAGCAGAAGTTTCGCCTGTGTCATTCGCTGTTGAAGCACTTTCATCATCTACAATAGACACGCTTTCCCCATTGTCGGAATTTAGGGAAGAAGACGATGGAAAATAGGACGAGGACTTTGCGTTATCCATGCCATTTGCCACCTTGTTTTCCGTGTAATTTTCGTTTCCGATATTCTCCACAGCACCGACAGCTATCCGTTCATCAGTCAGTACCTTTTGAATATTTCCCAAGGTAAGACTTCGGTCTATCCTGCCGCCAGAGAATGTGACATTGCCATCCGAGAACGAAATGCCCTTGACACTTCCGTCCACCCTGTGTATAAAG
>JAIJLI010000420.1 GCA_022722495.1 Dialister sp.
CACCACTTCCACGCCATCACGGATCCTGCGCCCGCGGATAGTGAATGTCGCCTGCCCATCCGCCGCTTTGAGAGAAATCACTTCACTCTTCAGCTTCTCCGCCTGATCCAGCCCGATCATGATCTGATACTTTTCCTGCAGATACTGGCAGATCCCCTTATCGATATGATGCCCGCCGAAAGGGATCCCCTCCTGCGTGACGATCCCTCCGCAGCTGTAAAGCCCCGCATCAGCGACATCACGCCCGATGACAAGAGAAAAGATCACAGACGGTGCCAGCATATCCTTCCCCGCCCCGATAGCCGCAGCCGCCGGCGAAGGAAGAAGGTACACATGCTGCGCGCCGGCGTGGATCAAAGCATCCACCAGCGCATGCCGCGTGACCGAGCTCGTCTCGCCCGGAATGGAGATCATCACCGTCGGACGCGACACCGCATGATGAAGCGATTTGCGGATAAAAAAACGAAGCATCGCCTTCGTCATATCATAATCAGCGATGACGCCATTCTGTACTGGCCACTCCAGAGAAATATTCTCCGGCGCCTTGTGGTAATGAATGAGCGCCTCCGTGCCAAAGCCCAGTACATGGCCGTCGATGTTATCCACCGCGACCGTACTCGCTTCGGCAAGGATCACTTTATTCTCCCGGTAGATACGGACTTGGGACGAGCCCATGTCCATACCGATCCAGTTCGATAGTCCTCGAAACATTTTCATGGTAAACCCTCACGATATATAAAGGCCGGTACAGAGCTCCCACGGTCAAAGACCTGTGAGATACAGCGAAAATCCGCGGCGCATCCTGAAGCGCAGCCCCAGTCTCTGTCCGATGTATTCAAATGAAACGTCTTATTATTATAGCATGTTTACCATGGAGAATACAGTAGAAAGAGACGGTTTGGAAGCACCATAGCCAAGGAAATATACGACGACGAGCCATCGGACTGTGATCAGGGATTTACTGCTACGACAAAGAAAAAGGCATGATAAAAAGCCGGGGCATACCGCCTCGGCTTTCTGACCTCCTCAAAGGTCGATTTCCCCCATGCATTACCCCACCTTCATGGGTGTAACTGGACGAATTTTATTTTATCCGATAATATCGGAGAAATTCTGGTGCGTCTAGAGGGATTCGAACTCTCGACACCTGGTTCCGGAGACCAGTGCTCTATCCACTGAGCTATAGACGCTTAACAAGCGTTATTATAGCATATGGAAAGAAAATAAGAAAGGGGAAAAGATGTCTCGCTTTTGCCCGACCGGAGGATACGAAGCAGATCCCGCTCTCCTCCAGTGCCGGCTCCTTCAAAACTATTTTTCTACAAATACTCTCGGGATGCGCTTCAGGTCGCACATGATTTCATGCGGGATGGTCTCAGCCGTAGCAGACACTTCATCGACAGTGATTTCTTCCTCACCCTGTTTGCCCATGAGGATGACTTCATCGCCCGGGCGGACTTCGTCATCGCAAGCGACCATGAACTGATCCATGCAGATGCGGCCGACGATCGGGCAACGCTTGCCATTGATGAGGACGACGCCTTTATTGGAAAGGCTTCTGTGCCAGCCGTCCGCATAACCGATCGGGACAGTCGCAGTCTTCATATCCTCTTTGGCGACATAGGTACCGCCGTAGCCGATGGCTTCGCCCTTGTGCAGGATCTGGACATGGGTGACATGGCTCACGACGCTCATCGCATACTGGAGGTCGAGCTTGTTCGTCATGACGTCCGATGGCTGCGGCCCATAGATGATAATGCCAGGGCGGGCAAGGTTGTGCCAGCTTCTCGGGATATCAATGACACCGGCACTGTTGGCGGAGGAGATCACGAAGTTTTCATCGACCGGCATGTAGGAGATCGCTTCATCGAAACGATCGAGCTGTTTCAGTGCGGCATCCTTTTCTTTGTGGTCCGCTGTCGCCATATGGGTGAAGGTGCCATGTGCGTGGATGTGCGGATAGGCTTCGAGCTTTTTGAGGAGCGCAGGTACGTCCTCCGGATGAGTTCCGATGCGGTTCATGCCCGTATCGATCGGCAGCATGACTTCGATCGTTTTCTTCGAAACAGCCGCGATGGCTTCCAGGGCGTCAAGATCGACGGTATCATCGATCGGCATGATGAGGTCTTTATTCACACCGATAGGCATATCCTCCGGCAGCGGCAGTCCCAGTACATAGATCGGGCAAGTGAATCCGGCGTCGCGCAGCTCCGCTCCTTCTTCCACACGGGCAACAGCAGCAGCGACGTAGCCTTCCTCGAGGGCGATGCGCAGCGTTTCCTTCGCACCATGTCCATAGGCATTCGCCTTCACGACAGCGAGCACATTCACTTCCTTCGGCAGATGCGCGCGAATGACCTTGAGATTGTGACGAAGCGCATTCAGATTGATTTCCATGTAAGAAACCGGCATTTGTATTCCTCCC
>JAIJLI010000421.1 GCA_022722495.1 Dialister sp.
GGGTATCATTACCGGCGCGCGCATTGACGTCAGCCCCAAACAGCTGGGCTATGACGTCGGCTGCTTCATCGGCATTATCTGGTGGATCATCGACCTTTTCCGTATCTCCGGCATGGTGAAGCGGAAGAATCAGGAGATCCTGAAGACCTGTATCGCGGAAGCCCAGCAGCTCTACCCGAGCCCCGTGCCGCCCGTGCATTTTGAAAAGTAGACCTCATCGCAAAAGGCCGCCCTGCTTGCAGGGCGGCCTTTTTAGAAAGCACTGATTAAATAGAATGGGTTCGGATACGCTGCGAGAGAAGATAAACGCAATACTGATTCAGGCTTGTGCCTTCTTCTTTCGCACGTTCTGTTAAATCTCGATGCAGGGATTTCGGGAGACGTAATTTGAATTGGCCGGAGAATGTTTCAGTGCTGGCAGGTTCAGGGATGGGATAGCCATCTTCCAAAGCGGCAGACAACCATGCTTTTTTCGCATCTTTCAGATTTGCCAATGCTTCGTCCATAGTTCTACCGCAGGTCAGGCAGCCGGGGAGTTCGGGAAGAGCAACGGTATAGCCGCCCTCTTCGGTATCTTCTATCAGTTCGATCTTGTAGGGACGGTTCATGAAATAGGACAGGTCTTTCATTTTGCATGCATCTCCTTTTCAACGATATCTTTTACCATACGGATATAGATTTTCTTGAGCTCTTCGAAACGCATATCACCGGGGATGGTGTACAAGCGTTTGATCAGTTTATCCCATTGAGACATAGAAACACCTCACTCATATTATAGAGTGGAGTCATATATGGTATCAATCATTTTCTCGCGCAAAAGGCCGCCCCATAAGCAGGGCGGCCTTTTGCGGTCAATCACGATGTCAACTGTAGTATAGCACGTTCTTTGGCTGGTGACTAGAGACTAGTGCCTAGTGACTGAAATGCCACCTTTGGGCATTGCCTTATTTATACTCCGCGGCGTTTCCTTGTTTTTATGCGCCGCACCACCATTTCTCATTTCTAATTTCTCATGCAAGCAAGGATTTCATTCCCAATCAAAGGGACAGCACGTCCCTGGGACTAACCCTTTCCCCTCATTTCTCACTGTTCATTCGAGATATGCATCTTATCGAAGGCGAGGAAGGCGAGCGAAGTGATGATCGCTACGACGGTCGCCAGGCCCATGCCCTTCAGCTGCACCGGCCCAAGGACGATGGTCGCACCGGAGAGACCGGAGATCATCGTGACTGCGGTCAGGATCAGATTTCTGGACTTCGTATAGTCCACATGCTTTTCGATCAGCATGCGGATACCGGAAGCTGCAATGAAGCCGAAGAGGAGGATGCAGACGCCGCCCATGACCGGAGTCGGGATGCCGTGGATGAGCGCGGCGATCTTTCCGATGAAGGAGAAGAGGATGGCAAAGCAGGCAGCACCGCCGATGACCCAGGTGCTGTAGACGCCCGTCATCGCCATGACACCCATGTTTTCACCATACGTGGTATTCGGCGTAGAGCCGACGAAGCCGGAGATCATATTCGACAGACCGTCTGCAAAGAGCGAGCGGTGAAGTCCCGGGTCTTTGATGAGGTCGCGTCCGACGATATCGCTCGTGACGAAGAGATGGCCGATATGTTCAGCGAGGACCACGAAGAGCGCTGGAAGGATCATCATGATGGCAGAGAGATTGAAATGCGGCGCATAGAAGGTCGGCAGGGCGAACCATGGCATTTCCTCTACATGCGTGAAGTCTACGACACCCATGAAGACGGAGAGAATGTAGCCGGCGATGACACCGATCAGGATCGGGATGATGGAGATGAATCCGCGCCCAAGAACGGTTGCAAGGATGGTGACGATCAAGGTGAACATGGAGATCGTGATGGAAGTCGCTGCGCTCATGCCCTGCGGCTCACCGATGAAGCCGGACATGGTCATGGCGAGTGGTGCCAGCTCGAGCCCGATGATCGCGACGATCGCACCCATGGCAGCCGGCGGGAAGAGGACATCGATCCAGCCGACGCCGATCTTCTTCACGAGGAGCGCGATGATCATGAAGCAGAGACCGAAGGCGATGAAGCCGCCCTGGGCATCCGCATACGTCATGCCCGCTGTCGCCGTCACCGCCAGCACCGGCGAGATGAAGGCGAAGGACGAGCCGAGGTAGGCAGGGAGCTTCCATTTGCAGATGGTGAGGTAGAGGAGCGTCCCGATGCCGTTCATGAAAAGGCAGGTTGCGGGGTCTACATGCAAGAGGAAGGGCACCAGCACCGTGGAGCCAAACATGGCGAAGAGGTGCTGCAGCGAGAGGGGAATAGTGGGGAGGAGCGGGAGCCGCTCCTCGACTTCGATGATTCTTTTGCTCATAAGATCCTCCTTTTTAATAGTGACTGGAAAGTGGGGAGATCGGACATCAGGCGGGGGCTCTTGGCTTCCTGC
>JAIJLI010000422.1 GCA_022722495.1 Dialister sp.
AATGGGCGAGAATGATGTCCTTGTATCGTAAGCCTTCCCCTCAAGGTAATGCTATTAAGTTAAGCGGCAGAACGTTCTTGGCTCCCCATCGGGGGAGCTCCCCGAAGGGGAGAGGGGGCTACGTAGCGGTATTGCATGAAAGTGTTGAAATATCGATAGCATCGGACTATTCAACATAGCACGCTATACCGCTGGCATGCCCCTATTGCCTTCGGCACTTCCCCCGAATGGGGAAGCAAGTCATTACGGCGCTAACAATTTCCTTGACTTAATAGTATTACCACTCGAGGGAAGGTGGCGAGCGCAGCGAGGCGGATAGGGTACTGGCGGGATGAAAGGCGGATGGGAAATGCGAAAAGCGTTTTCCTCACAGGAGGAGCTAGGGGGCGATGCCTGAAGGTGCTATTTAGTCACCAGTCACTCATTCCTACTATAAAGGTTCAATGGGTTCAACGGGTTCAATGGGGTTAGGTGGCGGCTTCGCCGCAAATCAAGCTGGGCGATGCCCGATGGTCGGTGGATAGCAGGCTTTCCATTTGCGGTTTCCTGGCATTGTCCTTTTGACCGTGAATGACAAAGATTTCTCGCTTCGCTCGAAATGACGATACGAGAGAGCCTAATGCCTCCTAGTCACCAGTCACCCCTCACAACTGTTCGCTTGTCCCTTCCTCGGGGAAACCATATAATAAAGCCAATATTGATGCAAAGGAGAACACCATGGCAGAGAACGAGAGCAAACCAAAGGGAAATTGGAAGAAAGAGGGCTGGGGGAAGAAGCCGGACACGGATACGATGATCGTGACGCGCATTCCGCCGCAGAATATTGATGCGGAAAAGTCCGTCCTGGGGGCGATGCTACTCGACAAGGACGCGATCATGACGGCCGAGGACAAGCTGACGGCCGCGGATTTCTACCGCGAAGCGAATGCGATCGTATTTCAGGCGATCCTGAATCTGGCGCACAAGGGTGAGCCGGCGGATATCCTGACGGTGACGGAAGAGCTGAAGCGCATGGGGCGTCTGGATGATGTGGGGGGCGTACTCTATGTCAATGATCTGCCGGCGAATGTGGCCACCACGAAGATGGTGGACCGCCACGCTGACATCGTCGCAAACAAGGCGAAGCTCCGGCGGCTGATCGATGCAGCCGGCGTCATCACGGATGAGGCGTACTCGGAGCGTGATGATGTCGAGGATATCACGGACAATGCGGAGAAAACGATCCTTGCCGTGACGCGGGATGATCGCCGCTCGGATTTCACCTCGATCGGCGAGGCGGTGCAGAATGAGCTGCAGGAGATCACGCGGAAATTCAAGAACAAGGAGTCCATCACCGGGCTTCCGAGCGGATTCCCTTCCCTTGATGCGCTGACGAGCGGCTTCCAGAAGGGCGACTTCATCATCGTGGCGGCGCGTCCATCCATGGGTAAGACGGCTTTTGTGCTGAATATCGCGAAGAACATGAGCATTTCCTCGGCGCACAAGCACGTCGCCTTCTTCTCGCTGGAAATGTCACGCGAGCAGCTCGTGCAAAGACTGCTCTGCTCGACCGCGCTCGTCGACAGCGCGAAGCTCCGCACCGGGCGGATCTCCACGCAGAAGGAGTGGGACCAGCTCGCCTCTGCGGCCAGCGTCCTCATGGATGCGCCGCTCTTCATTGATGATACGCCGGGCGTCTCCGTCTCGGAGATCCGCTCCAAGTGCCGCCGCCTCAAGGCGGAGCAGGGGCTCGACATCATCATGATCGACTATCTTCAGCTCATGCAGGCGAAGAATACGCTCCGAAACGGAGATAACCGCCAGCAGGAGATCTCCGAGATCTCCCGATCGCTGAAGAGTCTGGCACGTGAGCTGAATGTCCCGGTCATCGCTCTTTCGCAGCTGTCCCGAAGCGTCGAGGCCCGTCAGGACCACCGCCCGCTCCTTTCTGACCTGCGAGAATCCGGCTCTCTGGAGCAGGATGCGGACATGGTGTCCTTCCTCTTCCGTCCCGCATACTATGACCGCGACATGGAGGATGACAATCCGCAGAAGAATGAGACGGAGATCATCCTCGCCAAGAACCGTAACGGCCCCGTCGATACCGTGAAGCTCCTCTTCGCCGGCCAGTTCACGCTCTTCTATGAACTCACCAATCAGGAACCGCCGCCGGATATGATGTGAGAAGGGGCTCAGGGGGAAAATTAGGAATTAGGAATGAGGAATGAAGGTGGCGGCTTCGCCGCAAGTATGTATGGAGCGATGCCCGAAGGCGGTATTTACTCACTAGTATTGCGTATGTCGATTAAGAGGACTTTCAATCGACATGCAAATGTAGTCAGAATGAGCGCCAGAGCGACTTGCTTCCCCCTTCGGGGGAAGTGCCGAAGGCGATAGGGGCATACTAGCGGTATAGCGTGCTATGTTGAATAGTCCGATGC
>JAIJLI010000021.1 GCA_022722495.1 Dialister sp.
ATACCGGACTGTTTCAAAATCTTCAACAGCTCCGGATCCATGACACCGCTCTTATCGATGTCCAGAGCGCGCGGCGCGATCTCCTTCTGTGCGATCTCCTTCGCCAGATTTACCAGCTCCTGCTGCTTTGCATCTAATGTAAAGTCCATTCTCGTTCCTCCATGAAATCAAAGTGCTTCTTCTGCCAGGGCTTCCCCTAAAATTTTACTATATTGCTATTATTATAACAGATATGCCAGGCTTTCGGATGGAAAAATATAAAAATACTCGCAGAATCTGATCCTGCAAGTGGATCATGATTTCCCGTTTCATCGCTCCCCCATATGCTTTGGAATACCAGAAAAATCACTGCTCTCCCCTTCTCTGTAAAGCCATGGGAGCTTTCCCTGCATGATACCAACAGTCATTTTGAAAAATGCCCTCACCCATCCCCCCAAAGGTCTGCACGGGCGTACAGGTCACAAATGTCATCGCATGGATGGCGGCTCGAAAGTTTCCACTTGAAAGCTACGCAGTCGGGATCATGGGCATATCCCCATCCATGTAGGCTCTCGCCCTCTCGGCACGGTTGATTCGTTCAGCGAAGCATCGCGCGCTCTCTTGGACGGCCACGTCAATGGCTGTATCTACCATCTCCTCATTGCCCTTCCTTTGAAATAGCGCCGATTATGCCATTGCAGGCCGCCTTGAGTCCCTGCGTGGATAATTTATCTATGTTCCTTTGCGCATCGCGCAGGGCGCGTTTGAACGCGTTCCCTTGATGCCCTTTGGATAGAGCAGGCTGCAGAAGGCGGCGAGCGTGCTTTGGTTGTACCGTCAAACCTTGATGACAAGCAAATACTTTTTTCTAACGAAGAAGATGATGCAGCCAGTCACACTGCATCAAAAAATGCCATCCCGTCATGCGCTGCGGAATGGCATTTTCTTGATTTGGTAGAAGTTTTGGTAGAAGCGGTGAATTTTACAGAACTTTGGTGGAAAATAAAAAACCCGAAGTCATCCATGACTTCAGGTTGAATGTCTGGTGGATCATCAGGGGTTCGAACCCCGGACACCCTGATTAAGAGTCAGGTGCTCTACCAACTGAGCTAATGATCCGTTTCAACGAGATTTATTATACTCGTTTTTCTTGCTTTTGTCAAGCTCTTTTTTCAAATCTTTTCATTTGACTTGGTTTCAAGAGGTCTTGTCTCAAGCGATGTTAAGAGTATATCATGTAACTTCATTTTTTGCAAGAGGTAAAATAAAGTTTTTTTGAAAAAGAGCCGTTGCCTTTCAGTAGTGGATCCCATACTTATGCTTCAGCTCATCAATATCCTTCCGCATGTCACGGTCACATTCTTCCAGTGCCATTTTCAGATTTGGAAGCTTCTGTCTCACCATGAAAGACTTCTTCGCGCTGGACATTTTATAAATGCGGGCAAGCTCTTTCTTGTAGGATGCCATGAATTCCGCCAGCTCTTCAGGGGAAAGCTCCTGTTCTTCATTCAGATCGACTTCTTTCTGATCCATTCTATGTTCTCCTCCCTTGTTTTCTTTTATTGTACCATGAATCCGCCCTCCCTGCCTGTAAGAAATAGCGGCCATTTCTATTTTTGAAAATAATTCTTAAAATACAGTGGAAATATAAAGTACCATTCAGTATAATAAAGAAAGGCAATCATATAGCTTTTATTCACCGATCAGCTTATATATTGTATACACTATATCAATGTTGCATTGAAAGGAAGGTATCATTATGCCACTCGTAGGAACTACTGAAATGTTTAAAAAGGCATATCAGGGGCATTATGCCATTGGTGCATTCAATGTGAATAACATGGAAATCATCCAAGGGATCATGGAAGCTGCCAAGGAAGAGGAGTCTCCGGTCATTCTTCAGGCTTCGGAAGGTGCCCGCAATTATGCCGGTCAGGAATATATCGTCGGCCTGGTCAAGACTGCCCTTCAGGATTATCCGGAGATCCCGACCGCACTCCATCTGGACCACGGTTCTTCTTATGAGATCTGTAAGGCCTGCATTGACGGTGGCTTTACTTCCGTCATGTATGATGGCTCGAAACACTCCTTTGAGGAAAATGTCAAAGTCACAAAGCAGATCGTCGAATATGCACATGACAAAGGTGTCGTGGTGGAAGCCGAGCTCGGACGTCTGGCCGGCGTAGAAGATCTGGTCAGCGTCGATGCAAAGGATGCGATCTTTACGGATCCGGAAGAAGCAGCTGAGTTCGTAGAGCTTACCGGCTGCGACTCTCTCGCTATTGCGATCGGCACCAGCCACGGAGCTTACAAATTCAAAGGCGACCCCTATCTTGACTATGAACGTCTGGAAAAGGTCGGCAATCTCCTGCCGGACTACCCGATCGTCCTCCATGGCGCTTCTACCGTCATTCCGGAATTTGTGGAAAAGTGCAATGCCTATGGCGGCAAAGTCCTCGGCGCGAAAGGCGTCCCGGAAGACATGCTCCGCAAGGCTGCCACGATGGCTGTCTGCAAGATCAATATCGACACCGATATCCGTCTGGCTATGACAAGTGCCATCCGTGAAGCGCTCTGCAAGGATCCGTCGAATTTCGACCCGAGAGGCTATCTGAAGCCGGCCAGAGAGGCTGTGAAGCAGATGGTCATGCACAAGATCGAAGCTGTCGTCGGCTCCGCGCATACCATCTAATCTCATAAGGATTTTGTATACCGTTTTCATTATCCTCAATGAATGCAATAAAAAGCAGCCCGTCAAGGGCTGCTTTTTATTGCCTATGATTCACTGGTTAATCAGATTTTTTGCCGTCTTTTTCAGCTTCGAAAGCGCTTTCCCTTCGATCTGACGGATGCGTTCGCGGGTCACATCGAAGTATTTTCCCACTTCTTCGAGAGTTCTTGTCTTGCCGTCTTTCAGCCCGAAGCGCAGCTCGAGCACCTGTCGTTCTCTTTCCGTCAGCCCGGTCAGAAGTTCTTCGATCTGCTCGCGGAGAAGGATGCTGCCGGCGGCATCATCCGGTGCGATGGCTTCATGGTCTTCGATGAAATCTCCCAGATGGGAATCTTCCTTTTCACCGATCGGCGTTTCCAAAGAAATCGGGTCTTGCGCGATCTTTTTGACCTCGCGTACCTTGGCGAGTGATACGCCCATGGCTTTGGCAAGCTCTTCATTGGTTGCCTCACGCCCATTCTCCTGCAGCAGCTGGCGGGAAATGCGATTCAGCTTATTGATCGTCTCTACCATGTGTACCGGCACACGAATGGTGCGTGCCTGGTCCGCAATGGCACGCGTGATAGCCTGCCGGATCCACCATGTAGCATAGGTGGAGAATTTATAGCCCTTGGTATAGTCAAATTTATCGACCGCCTTTAAGAGTCCCAGATTTCCTTCCTGAATGAGATCCAGAAACTGAAGCCCGCGGCCCAGATATTTCTTTGCGATGGAGACCACGAGGCGGAGGTTCCGATCAGCCAGCTCTTTCTTCGCTTCCCGCGCCGCTTCCTTTTCTTCGGGAAGCGCATCCGCACGCATACCCGCCTCGACCGTCTTGGCAAGCACGATCTCTTCTTCACTGGTCAAAAGGGGCAGCGCACCGATTTCCTTCAGATACATTTTCACGGGATCATCGATCGAGATGGCATTATCCAGATCAGGCACCGGCGTGTCTTCTTCAGCTTCCGCCTCAGCTTCTTCCGCTTCTTTGACAAGTTCAGCCGACTCCTCTTCCTCGATGAAATCGAAGGAATCATCCACTTCTTCATTAAAGTCGACTTCCAGCTGGTGGATGTGAAGCGCTTCATAAAGGGCAGACAGATCTTCCTCCCCCAGATTGTGCGTGGAAATGAGCTCCATGATATCCTTATTCGCCACCAGCCCGTCATGGGATTTTTTCTTCAGCTCCTGAATCCATTTTTCAAGTTGAGTCATTCGTTCAGCCATTTTTATATCCCCCGATACTGGTAATCCATTCCGGCGATCATGTCCATCTCTGCTGCGGAAATGTGGTATATGCAAAACAAACAATATTCTTACTGATCAGTCGATAGTGATGGGCGGCAGATGCCGACGTCCCCTCGCTATCACGCCCTTCCCAGTGCCATGATCTCTTTGCTGAGGCGGATACAGATCATCTGCTCTTTTCTGGCCTCTTCCGGATCTGAAGTCATGAGAGACTGGACTTTTTCTGTATGAAGACGATACTCCTTCTGGAGATACATCTTCATCAAAGGCCATATATATTCCTCCTGAGGGACAGAGCCGGGCGGATCCCCCTCCATCGTAAGCTCTGCCAGGAGCGGTATATCCTCTCGAAGGAGCTTCCCCTCCACCGCCTGTTCTGTGATCTCTCCCTCCATCGATTTCATCGCATCAAAGAGTCTCTGACGGAAAGGCGAGGTGAAAGGATAATTTTTGAGTAACTCCCAGCCCTCAGGAAGCATATGATAGCGGAGGCAGTACTTGAGAAGCCCTTCTTCCAGAAGCTTCTGCTTCTTTGCCTGCGGCCCATTGTCTGTCGTCGGTGCTTCCAGCGGTGTTTTCTGGGAAATATATAGGGTCGAATGATTCTTTTTCGCAAAGGAGAGTGCTTCACTTCGGATCATTCCTTCATCCATGTGGAGCGTCATCGCCATCTTGCGGATAAACGAATTGAACTGAAACGTATCCTGCTGCGCGAGAAGTACAGCGAACATCTCATCAAGAATGTGATGCTGCCCGTCAAGTGTCGACGCATCATACTGCCGCTGCAGCGCGCCAAAGAGATAGTCCAATGCAGGCTGCGCTTGCGCTACCGCTTCTAAATAAGCCTCCCCGCCATGAAGATTGACAAATTCATCCGGATCCTTGCCCTCACCCACGAGTGCCACACGCAGCTTCAGTCCCACAGCGCCGGCGATCTCCAATGCCCGCCGCGTCGCATTCTGACCGGCAGCATCCATATCATAAGAGAAAACGATCTCGTCGGCATATTTTTTGAGAAGCCTTGCCTGCTCTACGGTGAAGGCAGTCCCGAGGGAAGCTACTACATTCGTGACACCATGGGCATGCAGGGAAATCGCATCCATGTAGCCCTCGACCATGATCGCCTGCCGCTTTTTGCGGATCTCCGGCAGTGCCTGATAGATAGCAAAAAGGAGACGACGCTTATTGAAAATGGGGCTTTCCGGCGAATTCAGATACTTCGGCTTACTGTCATCCATGACGCGACCGCCGAATGCCACCACGCGCCCCTTCAGATCCAGAATGGGAAACATGCAGCGATTGCGGAACATATCAAAATAGTTTCCATTCTTGTACCCGCAAAGACCGCAGGCTGTGAGTATCTTCGGATCTATCTGCTTTTTCGTCGTGAAGTCATGGTATAGACGATGCCAATCCGCCGGTGCAAAGCCCAGCTTGAATCTTTCTATGGTTTCCATCGAAAGGTGGCGCTTCTCGAAGTACGCCATTCCCGCCTGTCCCATCTGCGTCCGTGTGAGGCAATTGTGGAAATAAGAGCCTGCAAGCTCCGTGACCTCCACCATTTTCTTCATCATGGCTGCCTTTTGCCGTTCTTCCGGAGAGATCTCCTCCGTCGGCATATCGATATGGGCATAGTCAGCTACTCTCTCCACAGCCTCCATGAAAGTGATCCCTTCCATCTTCTGCAGGAAATGGAAGACGTCCCCGCTCTCGTGACAGCCAAAGCAATAATAAAATCCTTTTTCCGGAGACACTGAAAAAGAAGGAGTTTTCTCCGGTCCATGAAAAGGACAGGAGGCGAAATAGTATCTTCCTTTTTTCTTTAGATCGACATACGAGCCGATGATGTCATTGATATTGACACTGTCCTTCAGCCGCTGCAGGAAATCATTGCTCAGCCTCACCACAACTCCTCCTTTCTGTAAATTCATTCATTGTTATTGCGTATCCTATCCGTTTCGCAAGAAACGCTCAGGCAGTATGCAAAATGCCTGAAAGTTTTATCTGTTTATAAGCTCCGCGGCGCCTCTTTTTGTGCCGCACCACTGCGGCTCACCTGTCAGCCAAAGACAACCGAGAAAGCAGAGGATCCGCTTTGCAGGTAAGAAAAGCACCGACTACTGCAGAAAACACAAAGGTACTACAAGCATCGGTGCCATAGGGACAAAATGATGAGCAGATACGCCAGCTCACACTTTCACATCTTTAGTTAATTCCTGCCAGCGTGCAAGAAGGATCTGCATATAGAGCCTTGATTTCAAGCCAAAGGAAGCGAGCGCATAGCCATCAGATACCTCGACCAGGAGCGTCTTGCCTTCATCCGTGATACCAAAGTCCAGCGCATAGCCGGCAGGGGCGGAATGATACGCAGCGACGGCTGCTTTGAGGACTCTGGGATCAGGGAAAATATCCCAGCGTCCTTTATATGGACAAAGACCTACGATCTCTCCCTGAAGTACCCAGAGACGCCATTCGGAGATGAAATTCACACGGCTGCTGCACCAGACATCGATATCTTCGAGTCCCCCGCCCAGCTTGATGAGGTCTTCCGACTTATCGAGCACTGTGCCATGGAATCGCTTCACATCCTCCACCGGTTTGACGAAGACATGCCAGTCTTCCGCATGGCTGGTGATGGTGAAGAGCGTCGATTTCCAGATCTTTCGTCCGACGAAGGGCATCAGCTCATCCGGATAATCCAGTGGCAGCAGCTTCACGCCGAATCTTTCGAGTGCCACCTTCACATCAGAGAATGTCCCCACCACAGGATCCTTCGGATCATTATCGGTCAGAGAATACACCACTTTATAGGGCTTCACAGGGATATCCAGTTCATTTGCTCCCGCATAGGCTGCATAGCAGCTGCGGTCATATAATTCTCCAGTATGTCTGATACGGATATAAGCCTTCATGTACTCCCCTCCTTCTCTCTCATTTCAGGCAGAAATAGAAACTATTCCTACTACTACAAATTCAATCATACCATGAATGTATTCTTTTTGCCAGTAGGGAACAATGATTTGTATGCCAATCCCCCATCAGCCAATCTCTCGGGCTGAGCCATCGCCGAAAGCGGCTTCTGCGGAGATCCTGCAGGTGGAGGGCTTTGGGGAGGAGCAGCCAGAGGGATAGTTATGATGAAACGATGTATAAAGGTCTTATGGGACTTGATTTTTAGGCGGCAAGAAACGATTTCACACCGCTAAAAAAGCCCCCGCCGAAGCGGGAGCCTTTTTTCACCAAAAGTAAATGAGTGCAACGAGTGCTACAACGAAACGATAGATGGCAAAGCCGGTCAGTGTCGAAGTATTCAGGAATTTCAGGAACCAAAGAATGGATGCATACGCCACGAAGAAAGCGGTCACAAATCCGACAGCCAGAATGCCAAAGTCACCCATTTCAAGGTACTTGATCGTTTTCAGAAGATCATAGATGCATGCAAGGAACATCAGAGGAACCGCCATGATGAAGGTGAAGTCTGCTGCCGCTTTTCTGGAGATCCCCAAGAGCAGGCTGCCGGCGATGGTGCTGCCGCTTCGAGAAAACCCCGGCCAAAGAGAGAGGCATTGGAAGAGTCCGATCTTCAGCGCCTGCTTCCATGTGATGTGATCTACATCTGTCACAGAGAAATGCTTATGCATTTTTTCAGCCGCGATCATGAAGATACCGCCCAGCACCAGACCGATGATGACTGTCATGGGACCAAAGAGCGTATTCTTGATAAATCCATGAAAAACAAGCCCCAGAAGGCAGGCCGGAAACATGGCGATGGCCAGATTCAGAAGAGAAGGCCCCTTTGTGCGAAACCAGTGATGGGTATTCAGGATAAAGGTAAATTTTTCTCTGTACACCACGAGAACGGAAAGGATCGCACCGAGCTGGATGAAGACATCGAAGAGATCGGCAAGCGTCCCCTCGAAGCCCAGCATATGCCCGACGATGATCATATGGCCTGTCGATGAAACTGGAATATACTCTGTCAGCCCTTCCACTACGCCGACAATAAATGCGCAAAAATAATCGTACACGATACCACCTCAGATTGCTTGACTACTAAAAATGAGTGCCTGGGGACAGGTCACTTTCTCCGCTGTGGATTTCCGGCGCACACGATGCCATCCACTTTTTTATTCTTGAAATAGAGGATGAGTACCTCCTTCTGCCCTTGGGAGAAGTACACATAGGCTGTGCGCGGGCTGCCTGTAGAGGTATCCATCTCCAGCTTTTGTGGCGCGCCATAGAGCATTTCCGCGGTCGACTGATCATCGCCCATGGCAAGGCCGCGAGGAGTCAGCATCCGATCATCTGTCAGGAAGAACGCCATGATCCAGTGTTCCTTCTTGGTCATGCGGACGCCATAGCCCTCGTAGTACCAGATTTCCTCTCCGGGATTCATCATCTTCCGTTCCCACTCCATAAAAGAGTAGTCTTTGAAGCGCTGCCCCAAGGAAAGGCCCGCCAAAGAGAAGTCCCCTTTCGGCAAAAAATCATGCCTTTCTTGCGTTTCTGTCTTCTTCTTTTTCTTTTCAGACAAGTAAGACACATGCAATGATTTTACCACGTTCTTATGAATGGTGAAAGAAATTTCTTGATCCTCGGCTTCATAAGTCAGAAGGAAATCCCTCTTTTCCCCATCCCAAAGAAGACGAAGAGGGCGACCATAGGCACGCAGGACAGCTTCACGTGAGCTTCCCGCGTGAATGCCGCGCAGCGTTTCCAGATCCTTTCTCTCGCTTCGATACTCGGTAAGGCCTGTGGGCGGTGCCTTTTTCCCCATGACCTTCCAAGCGCTCTCTTCCGTAACAGCATGGTTCACCCGCGCAGTGAAGTCCTTCCATGTATAGGTATCACTTACACTACCGCGCGAGATGGCTTCCGGCACGCCCATATTCCGGATCAGAGAATCCACGCGATCTCCCAAGGCCATACCATGCAGTATAAAATCATCATTCGCAAGCGGAGAGGCATCGATCGGAAGAAGCGGGGTCTCGGCTGTCTCCTCCTTCGCTGCTTTCCCATGAGACTCCGCTATGGTCTTCTCCGCCGGAGCCTCGGCCGATGCAGGAAGAGCTGTTTCACGCATGTTCTGCTCTGCTGCTTCGCATCCTGCAAAGCCGAGAACTCCGAGCAGGAGTGTCAGTAGATATATGCGTAGCTTCATCATTTTCTCCTTTTATCGAAAAGCCATGATCCATGACCGGTCATTCATGGCTGAAACTGCCAACAATCATATTATGCTAGCCCCGCCTCTCATCTGTCAAGCAAAAGAGAGCCTCCACGACGTGGAAGACCCTCTTTTCAAACGAGCTATGTAAGGAAGGCTATGACGAAGCTATGTATAAAAATTCTTGTAGAAGCTGATTCAATCGTTATCGGATTTCATTCTTGGATTTTTTTTACAGAGCGAGGAGACAGGGGGCGCGAATAGCAAGCTATTTAAGGAGGATGTCGACGACGCTATGTATAAAAATCCATATGAAATCTGATTCTGCGATTGAATCAGTGTTTCCCTATATTTACGCCTTTTTATATTTCTTTACAAAGCGGGCCATACGTTTAAGCGCTTCGGCGATATTCTCACGACTGGCTGCGTAGGAAATGCGAATGTGGTTCTTCCCCTGCGGTCCAAAGCAGGTGCCGGGTACGACGCCGACTTTTTCTTCCGTAAGAAGCCTGTCGCAGAATTCTTCCTCATCCATCCCTGTACAGCTGATATCCGGGAAAATATAGAAGGCGCCCTTCGGTTTGAAGACTGTCAGACCCATATCCACCAGCCCCTGATAGATCATTTCACGGCGGGCCGCATATTCCTCAAACATAGCTTTTACATCATCATCACAGTTTCTGAGTGCTTCGATCGCACCATACTGGCTGGTCGTGGAAGCGCAGAGGATCTCATACTGATGTACCTTGTAGATCTCCTCGAGTGCTTCCCGCGGAGCACAAACGTAGCCGATACGAAGACCCGTCATCGCATAAGACTTGGAGAAACCATTCAAGACGATCGTGCGTTCCTGCATGTCAGGCAGCGAAGCGAAGCAGGTATGCTGCCCTTCATACGTCAGATCGCAGTAGATTTCATCCGCGATGACGATGAGGTCATGAGCTTTGGCAAAAGCAGCGACCTTTTCCAGAGACGCTCTGTCCATGATCGTTCCGGTCGGATTATTCGGATATCCGATCAGGATGGCCTTCGTCTTTGGCGTGACTTTCTTTTCAAGTTCTTCTACCGTGAGGCGGAATTCATCCTTCGCATAGGTCGGTACCAGGACCGGTACGCCGTGCGCAATAGAAACGCAGGCCGGATACGCCAGGTAGGCAGGATCAGGGATCAGCACTTCGTCTCCCGGATTCAGGAAAGTCGTCATGACAAGGCCGATGGCTTCTGAAACACCGACGGTCACCATGATCTCATCCTTCGGATCATAGGTCAGCCCATAGCGCTTTGCAAAAAGCTTGGCGATCTCTTCACGGAGCTCAAGAAGTCCCCAGTTCGACGTATAAGACGTTTCTTTTCTCTCCAGGCTGTCAATGCATGCATGGATGACCTTATCAGGAGCCGCATAATCCGGCTCACCGACACCCAGAGAGATCACATCTTTCATAGAGCTGGCCAGATCGAAAAATTTACGGATACCGGAAAATGGTACCGCTTTCACATCGCTGGCAAATTTATTGTCCCAATTCATTGGTTATCGTCCTTTCGATTCTTTTGTTTGTTGGTTGTTTGATTCTATGCGTGGAAATAGGTTGAACAGTTTCAACAGGTTTAGAAAGTTCAACGAGGGTATCCGAAGGACTGGGGCTAGGGAAACACTGATTAAATCGCAGAATCAGTGTTTCCCTAGCAGTTTTCCCGTTTCGGAGGTCCAAACATCGCCCGCCTGACCGCGAATGGGAAAGATTTCTCGCTATCGCTCGAAATGACGACACGAGAGTCTGACGTTCTCTAGTCTCCAGTCTCCAGTGACTAGTCACTAGTCACTAGTCATTCCTCCGCCTCTGCCACTGCTTTTCCGAGCTCTTCGCAATTTTTGAGTGCTGTCTCATCCGGGTAGCCATACGCAAGGAGCGGATGCGCTGGGAATCTGGCTCCGGCAAAGTGCAGCTCATTGTACCAGGAATTCAGCCATGCGCCGCGGCTCCAGCCGCACGAGCCGAAGATGCCCATGATCTTTCCCTTGAGATAGGGCTTCAGCTTATCACAGAAGGGCTTCATCTGCGCCTCTTCAATAACCTCCACCCCCCAGGCCGAACAGCCCAAAATGATCCGATGGCAGGTGTTGCCGATCTCCACCGGATCCACATCAGATACCGGCGCCAGCAGCACATCAGCTCCTGCCTTTTTAGCGCCGACTGCGACAGCCTCCGCCATAGCTTCCGTATTCCCTGTCGCAGAATAAAAAATGATCGCTACTTTCTGTCCCATCTTGACCTCCTCATCGGGAAATGACTGCATCCATCATCCCCACGTCTCATGAGATTATGCGAAAATGTAAGGAAACGCTGATCCAAATAGAAATGTGAAGGGAGAGCCTGTCGCCATTCGCAAGAATCTCTCATTTCCCTTCTTCTACAAAAAAAGAGCGCTCCTCGGAACGCTCTTTTTTATATAGTCATTACGCTTTAGCAACGGTTTCGCCAAGAGCTTTGCAAGCTGCCAGTGCATCGTCGTCCGGATAGCTGTAAGCTTTGACCGGTTCAGCAGCGAGTTCGATGCCTTCATCGGTAAAACGCTGTTTCCAGGTTTCGATCCAGTCGCCCTGATTCCAAGCGTAGGAGCCGAAAATGCCGACAACTTTACCTTTCAGCTGTGGAAGCAGTTCTGCGAAGAATGGTTCGAATTCATATTCTTCCAGTTCTTCATTACCCATAGCCGGGCAGCCAAGGACGATATGATCGAAAGCTGCTACATCGGAAGCCGTGGTGTCAGAAACGAAAGAAAGGGTCGTTTCTGCGCCAGCTGCCTTGGCGCCTTCTTCTACAGCCTGAGCCATAGCTTCTGTGTTGCCGGAACCGGACCAGTATACGATTGCTACTTTTGCCATTTGGAATTCCTCCTATTACATACCAGTACATCTGAGAAAACCGATGCCGCAATGACATCCATGTTTCCCTGAATTTACTACACTTACATATTAAATGTTTGAGGTCACCTTGTCAATGGTGATTGCCGCTTTGATTCACTCCCACTCTGTCAGGGATGTCCCACGTTTTGCCAGATCGAGCAGCTTCACCTTTTCAGGGAGTTTTCTCTTCTGCACCATTGTCTTTACCGCCGCGGTAAAATCTTTCTGATCCGCATCTGTATTGATGATACCGAGCGTTGTGAAATAACCATCACAGGCAAGGACGATCTGATACGCCTCATGGTATGTGACATCTTTTTCCTTCGTCGTGATGACGACAGAGCCCTCATAGCGAAGATACTTCTTATCCTTGCTTTTTACCAGAGGTGCTTCGCCATCAAAAGATGCTCCGGACTCTATCAGCCTTTCATTGAGATCGGCTGCAATGAGATCCAGCTGTGCTTCCGCCGGATCATCCTTATGGCTCACCGCTCCGATACCGAGAAGATAAGACACCCCGAGCTTATGCGACATCGCCCAGCCATAGCTGAAGTCCGGAGGATCCGCATAGGTCATCGTGTAATATACACTGCCTGTCATCCCGCGCCGCAAAAAGAATCGCTCTGTCCCACCTGCAGACAGGAAGGGCAGTGCATCCTGCGCCCCTTTTTCAAAAGTCACATTCTTTGGCACCGTCATCCGCCCGATGCCTTTGAGATCCAGCGTCTCCGCTGCCAGAGAGGAGATCGGCAGCAGGGCAGCCACGAGAAGCCCGGCGCAAACGCGTTTCCACATCTTCATATCAGCCGTTCTTCTTAGCGAGCTTTGCCCAAGTATCACGAAGACCTACGATGCGGTTGCAGACCAGATGATCCTCACTGCTGTCCTTGTCGATGATGAAGTAGCCTTTTCGGAGGAACTGGAAGCGATCTCCGACCTTGTACTTTTTGATTTCCGGCTCTGCCTTGCTGTGCTTGATTTCCAGCGAGTGGGTATTCACCTTCTCCATGAAATCGCGGCCATCATCCGTATCATCCGGCGGGATCAGGTAGTCATAGAGGCGGGATTCCACATCGACCGCTGTATCAGCGGCTACCCAGTGGAGCGTCCCCTTCACCTTGCGATCCGCTCCCGGCGTACCGCTTCTTGTGTCAAAGTCGACCGTGCAGTGGATCTCCTCGATATCGCCATGGGCATCCTTGACGACATCCTCACACTTCACGATATAAGCCCCCTTCAGGCGGACTTCCTTGCCTGGTGTCATACGGAAGAATTTCTTCACCGGTGTTTCCATAAAGTCTTCCCGTTCGATATAGAGAGTTCTGCCAAACGGTACCTGACGTTCTCCGGCTGAAGCATCCTCCGGATTGTTCTCCATCGTCATCTCTTCGATCTGTCCTTCCGGATAGTTGGTGAGGACGACCTTCACCGGATCGACGACCACCATGAGGCGCGGAGCTTTCGCCTTCAGGTCTTCACGAATGCAGTATTCCAGCTGTGCGATATCGACAAGATTATCTGCTTTGGCGACCCCTACCAGCTCACAGAAATGACGCAGCGACTCCGGCGTGTAGCCGCGGCGGCGGATCCCACTGATGGTCGGCATACGCGGATCATCCCATCCGGAAACGAGGCCGGCTTCTACCATCTTGCGGAGCTTTCTCTTGCTCGTGATCATCGTCGTCACGTTGAGGCGGGCAAATTCGATCTGGCGCGGCTTTTCCGGCCCGTCGAATGCCTGCAGACACCAGTTGTAAAGCGGACGACGTTCTTCAAACTCCAGCGTACAGATGGAGTGCGTGATCCCTTCGATGGCATCAGAGAGCGGATGTGCAAAGTCATAGAGCGGATAAATGCACCAGGTATCCCCCGTTCTATGATGGGTCGCATGCAGCACACGATAAATGACCGGATCTCTCATGACCATATTCGGCGAAGCCATATCGATCTTGGCGCGAAGCACCTTTTCCCCATCCTTGTACTTGCCTTCCTTCATTTCCTGGAAAAGCTTCAGGTTCTCTTCGACGCTCCTGTTTCTATAGGGACTTTCCTTGCCCGGATGCTTCAGATCGCCGCGAGTATCATGGATTTCCTCACTCGTCTGGTCATCGACATACGCAAGACCCATGCGGATCAGCTTGCAGGCGAATTCATACAGCTGCGGAAAATAGTCAGATGCATAATGGACAGGTTCCTTCCAATGGAAGCCGAGCCACTTCACATCCTCCAGAATGGAATTCACGTACTCGACCTCTTCCTTTGCCGGGTTCGTATCATCGAAGCGGACATTCGTCTCCCCGTGATACTTCTGTCCAATGCCAAAATTGAGACAGATGCTCTTCACATGCCCGATGTGAAGGTATCCATTCGGTTCCGGCGGAAAACGCGTCAGCACCCGATCATTCGCATAGACATGATTTTCAATATCTTTATTGATTTCTGCTTCGATAAAATTCGCAGCTTTTCTTTCTTCTTCCATTCTTCTCCTCCGTTCTGTCATTATACCTTCAAGGTATTTTCACTTTATTTTAGCACAATCCAAGAGTGATAGGAAAGATGGAAATGGGAATTTGTAAGTGTCAAGTTTTCCTCGGTAATTCATTTGACTGTCGATAATTACTATCTCCGTGGCTTCGGTTTAATCAGTATTTCTGTATCGCTTTGGCAAGT
>JAIJLI010000423.1 GCA_022722495.1 Dialister sp.
ATAACCGACCATCGCCCAGCTGTCACTTTCGAGCGCACTGGAATCGATCTGTTTCACATATTTCGACCCACTGTCACTATCGATCAGCCCATTCGCATTCGCAATCGTCGTCGTAAAGTCCGGGCCTTTTCTTTTATCGAAATAGCTTCCATTCGTTCCGCCCATATAGTCGAAAACTGACTGGACCCCATTGCCCGGCTCCTTTTGCGCGAGAGCAAGAAGCGAATCCTTCAGCCACTTCATATGACGGTCATAGACCTTATCACTTTTGCTCCCCGCTTGAAGAAGCTCTGCGGCGGAGCCAAAGATCCCGGGGATCCCGTCTCCGTAAGACCCCAAAAGGCCCCATCCGATCCCGACCACTAGGCCCAGCATGAGGGCATACTCCACAAAGTTGTTCCCCTTCTGTCTCATATCTCTCACCAGTCCTCTTTCTCGTATAATAAGTTCCAGAGTTTCATTTTACCATCTTTCCAAGAGAGCTACAAGGAGATAATAAGAAGCGGGTAAGTGTCAAGTTTTCCTCGGTAATTCATTTGACTGTCGATAATTACTATCTCCGTGGCTTCGTTTTAATCAGTATTTCTGTATCGCTCTTGCAAGTCTTCCCATGGGGGAAGAAGAAGCTCCATAAACGCCTATACGCCCTTCCAGGCATCCTAGCCTATAGTTTCTCGTTCTGCGCTCTGCCTGCACCACGGCTTTGTGCATGGCTCTATCCATCTTTTTGTAGCTCTTCCCATTAGCATGGTACAAGAGGGCTTGCCTAAGCGTCTTATTCTTCCGGGCGGTCAGTACCCAGACCATGTACTCCATTCCTTCGCTGGACCAGCTCCGCCCCTGCCGTTTCATGCGATAGCTGTAGAATCGGTGATTCGTTTCTGCAGTACCCAAAAGGATGGAAGGGAAACAGTGATCTCCGTCATTTATAAAAAAGGCGTCATAGTTTTATTTCTATTAAATTGCATATTTTCCAAAGTTTTCAAATGTTGATTTTACATATTTTCTCGATTTTCTATCAAGCAGGCAGCCAGCCATATTCATCACAAGATCCTTCGACGCTTGTTCCGCATGCGGCTATCGCACATACGCCGTTTTCGTCCGCGCAGGATGACGTCCAGTCCCCAGCCGCTAGTCACCGCCAAACAACAAAAAAGAACCACGGCTTGCCGTGGTTCTTTGGCTTAGTTTCAAGAGTCGATCTCTTTCTTTCTGGTGAGGCTGGCTTGCTCGAAGTGCATGCTTCTGGTGTGAATGGTATGTACCCAGCCTTTCTCATGGCGATCCTTCCATCCGAGGATGGTGACGGGGATCCAGGAGTACATGAAGACGGGGTAGATGAGCCAGTAGAGGTAGATCTTCCAAGGCACCTTGATCTGCAGGAGAACGATCAATGGGACGACAGACTGGATGAATCCCAAGATCGCCCAGAACTGGTGCGGGACCAGCACATCGTTGTAGAGGATGACCGTGAAGCAGGGGTAGAACATATTGATGTAGGTCATCAGAAGGTAGAAGGTAGAGACGAGGAGGAAGTAGTTCTGCAGGAGCTGCATGATGCCGTCTAAGATGACGATGCTGTGACGTTTCCATCCTTCTTTCCAAAGGATCGGGATGTAGCGCTCGGAGCAGTCGAACTGGCCCTGCGCCCAGCGTTTTCTCTGGCGGCAGGAGGCCATGAAGGAGAGTGGCTTCTCATCATAAATGATGGCGTCATGTACCCAGCAGGTACGGATGCCGTGAGAGAGGCATTTCATGGCGAATTCCATGTCTTCGGTCAGGCAGTCACAGCCCCAGCCGTATTTCTTGACGATATCGGAAGCGATGCACATGCCGGTGCCGCCGAGACAGGAGGAGAGGCCCATATTGTACTTGCCGAGATGCCAGAGGTGGTTGATGGTCCAGAAGGCGATGGCGAAGGTACCGGAGACCCAGGTGTCAGTCGGATTCTTCGCGGAGAGGTAGCCCTGCAGGACTTTCTGTCCTTTGAGGAGACGATTGTTCATGACGGCAAGGAAATCCAGATGGACGAGGTTGTCGGAGTCGAAGACGCAGAAGGCGTCATATTTCTTATCCAGTGCAAAGATCTTCGGGAAGACCCAGTCCATGGCATAGCCTTTGCCGACGAGTTCCTTGTTTTCTCTTTCGAAGACGTGGGCGCCATGGGCGCGCGCGATGTCAGCGGTATTGTCGGTGCAGTTGTCTGCGATGACGAAGACGTCATAGAGTTCTTTCGGATATTTCAGGATGCGAAGGTTGTCCAGCAGATCCCCCAGGACCATGGCTTCGTTGTGCGCCGGTATGACGATGGCGAAGCGGCTCTTCGGGGCAGCCAGATTCGTTTCTTTTCGATGCCACATGCCGAATAACGCGATCACCGTATAGTAGATGGTAAAAATCCCAACGATGATC
>JAIJLI010000424.1 GCA_022722495.1 Dialister sp.
CCCCGACCTTCTCCAGAAGCTCGCCGCCACCAGTTACGGCAAGAACTGCAAGGAGTTCACCCCGATGCAAGTCTCCTACATCCTCTACTTCCTCGGTGAACCCTAATCCTGTTCCACCTAATCTGAAAATGAGCCAACAAAAGGAGAACAAGGATATTAAATCCTTTGGCAACTTGCTTTTCACCGAAGAATCTTCTTTATATGAAGATAAAGAACATGCAAATACTACTTAATGATTTCGATTAATAGTTAAATAACAATAACAAGCAACTAATTGTTGCTCAAACATTTGGAATTATAGTTCAGAAAGATTATCTTTGTGAACGATAATTATAAAACATAACAGTATGGAATATAATAGATTAATAGATAGAAAGG
Source organism: Dialister sp. (assembly GCA_022722495.1). GTDB lineage: Bacteria > Bacillota > Negativicutes > Veillonellales > Dialisteraceae > Dialister. The sequence goes on from JAIJLI010000424.1 coordinate 379, forward strand.
CGGAGACAGACCGAATAACAGAAGCTCTGAAACGAGAGAACACCCAATTTATCGTTATATATGGTCGTCGCAGAATAGGAAAATCTACGCTCATCAAATATCTTGTGAATAGTCAAGAACAGGCTATTTACTTCTTGAGCGATACTTCTACAGAGGCAGTACAGCGATCTGCTTTTGCCAAATCTGTGGCAACAGTCATTGATGGGTTCGACAAGGTTATCTATCCCGACTGGGAATCACTTTTCCGCAGTATGAACAATCAACTATCTCAGAGAATCATGGTATGTCTGGATGAATTTCCTTATCTCGTAAAAAGCTGTGAGGCACTTCCTTCCATCATCCAAAAGCTCCTGAACGAGAAAATCTTAAAGTTTGATTTTGTTCTTTGCGGTTCTTCACAACAATTGATGCATGGCTATGTGCTCAATCGCCAGTCACCACTTTATGGACTTGCCAATGAGATTATCAAGATGCAACCGATTGCGGCTCAATATATGAGGGAGGCAATGGAGTGTGATGCCGTGCAAGCGGTAGAAGAATTTGCAATATGGGGCGGTGTGCCTCGCTATTGGGAATTGCGTCGTGACTATCCTGATACAAAAACGGCGATTCGCAAGGTGTTGCTTGATCCACAGGGCCCCTTGATGGAAGAACCTCAGCGACTGCTTCGTGATGATATGCGAGATACCGTTCAGGCATCAACCTTACTCACTATTATCGGTAATGGCGCCAACAAGCTTTCAGAAATAGCATCCAGGGCTGGTAAGGAAGCCAACTTCTTGTCAGAGCCTCTAGGCAAATTAAGAGATTTAGGGTACATAAGAAGAGAGGTACCTTTTGGCGACAATCCGAAAAAAAGCAAAAAGGGACTTTACCACATCAACGACTCACTTCTCAGATTCCATTATCAATTTATCGTGCCTTATCGTTCTATCCTTGAGTTGGGAAAGATTGATACGGTGATGCAGGTTGTGGAAATCCAGCTACCGCAGTTTATTGGCCAATGTTGGGAGTTACTATGCCGTGATTACGTAAGTGGCAATATCATAGATGGCATTGCCTACAATGTAGCTTCCCGATGGTGGGGTAAAATTTTTCCGCCAGAAGAAAAGGATGGTAAAATGGTAGAATTAGACGTTGTAGCAGAATCAATAGATAAGAAACATATATTGATTGGCGAATGTAAATGGACACACAATGATAGTGCCGACCGCCTGATGGAAACTCTTGAGCAAAAGGCGAAATATCTTCCTTTTATCAAGAAAGGACAGCAGGTACATCTTGTTTTGTTTATGAAAGAAGCCCCTACTTATATGAACGAAGAAGCTAAGATACTTCTACCTGAAGACATCATGCAATAGGGGAAAGGGGATATACACCCTCTACTTCCTCGGTGAGCCCTAACCCTGTTCCGCCTAATCTGAAAATGAACCAACAAAAGGGTTCAGGGGAGATTGTCTATCCACGGACAATCTCCCCTGAGCCAGAATTTATCTATCTTTCTGTTAATCATACACTTGTACCGTTAAATTACATTTTTCCAAGGTAAAAAACAGCCTATTTTATACATTTTTCCAATCATTTTTCAGGCTATTTCTTACACTTTTCCAACTTTTGGATAATGCAAAGATAAACAAATAATCTGATAGTACTATCATTTATTAAGATATTTAAACCTTTTAATATGGCAGACGGACAGAAATGAGAAAGATTAAAAAAATGAGAAATGACAAATGTAGAAAGAAAATGGTAAAAGCCCCCGATGCGTATAGCACTGGGGGCTTCCTGAATTTTGCCGTTAGGCGTTATAATGACTGTTAATCACCATAATACCAGTCGCCTTCCATTTCTGGTCTACCACTGTCACCTTTTCCTTGCTGCATAGTAGATGCTGCAAGGAGGGTGCAAGAGGTGATGTTTACCACCTGTATCTCTGGCTTTGTATATTCTTTCTTTTTCATATCCTTTTGATTTTAAAATTCTTTACTTAACCATGATTTTATAAGTCTTGCTGCCACGCTTCACGAT
>JAIJLI010000425.1 GCA_022722495.1 Dialister sp.
CCGGTGAATCAGGATAAGACGCCGGATCTTTCGCCGGTCGAGTCTGCTTCACGCATCGTGGGATCGCATATGAAAAAAGGCGCAGTCATCGTCTATGAGTCGACGGTCTATCCGGGGGTGACAGAGAATATCTGCGCTCCGATCCTTGAAAAGGAATCGGGAATGACGCTGGGAGCCGATTTCCAGATCGGCTACTCGCCAGAGCGTATCAATCCGGGCGACAAGGTCCATACACTGAGAAGCATCGTCAAGATCGTTTCCGGGATGGATGAAAAGACGCTGGAGACGGTGAAATCTGTCTATGGCACCATCATTGAAGCAGGCGTTTATCCCGTTTCCTCGATTCTGGTCGCAGAAGCGGCAAAGCTCGTGGAGAATGCACAGCGCGATATCAATATCGCCTTCATGAATGAGCTTGCGATCGCCTTCCATTTGATGCACATCGATACGAATGAGGTGCTCAAAGCGATGAATACGAAGTGGAATGCGCTCGGCTTCCGGCCGGGGCTGGTCGGAGGTCACTGCATCGGGGTTGATCCGTACTATTTCATCTATCAGGCGGAGAAATTGGGCTATCACTCGAAGATCATCGGCGCAGGACGTCGCATCAATGACAGCATGTCGGGCTATGTGGTGAAGCAGATGGTGAAGGAAATGATCCGAAACCACGTAGATACGCGCCATGCGAAGATCTATCTTCTGGGCATGACATTCAAGGAGGACTGCCCGGATGTCAGAAATTCCCGGGCTGTTGATATTTTCCATGGCCTCAAGGAGATGGGCTTTGATCCCATCGCTGTCGATCCGGCGGCGGATCAGGCGGACTTTGAACGTCTTTATCATGTGCCGCTTGTGCCGCTTTCCGCAGTCAAGGATGCGGATGTCATTGCCGTCCTTGTCGCCCATAAAGAATTCAAAGCACTCTCATCGGCCGAGGTTCGCTCACTTTTTGTGACCTGTCCGGAGGAAGAGACACCGCTCCTCTTTGATGTGAAGAGCATCTACGACCCTAAGGAAATCAGGGGTGAAGGGCTCGCCTATTGGAATCTATAAAGGGTAAGAAGTGACTGGTGACTAGGGACTGCTGACTAGACTCCCGTATCGTCATTTCGAGCGAAGCGAGAAATCTTCTTTGCAGACCGATAAATGATGGATGTGCGAAAGCAGAAATACGTAGCACCAAGGTGTCGTTTCCATACAGTGCCTATGTGATACTGACCGCAGTGCAAGAAAGACCCTCGGCTACGCTTTCGATGACGATACGAGAAAGGGATACCCAAAAAAGTGTGAAAGCGGGGATGAGTAGCTAGTGACTGGTGGCTAGGGATTAGGAATCTCAAGTGACTGGTGACTAGTGACCGGAATGACAGTTCATGGCATCGCCACTATTTACACTCTGCGGCGCTTCTATATTCTTATGCGCCGCACCACCATTTCTCATTTCTAATTTATCATTCAAGCTAAGATTGCATCCGCGATCTATGGACGAGCCGCCCCATGGGCTAACCCTGAGCCATTTTACCAACGAGGACATTATGCGTATCAAAACCATTGGCATCTTAGTCATTGCCGCCGCCGTGATCGGTGGGGGCGGCTACGGGCTGCACCAGTATCTGGCTTCTTCGGCGCAGAGCGAGGCGTATGTGACAGACTTATCTAGTGGGTTTTCCGCCGATCGGGAGATCAAGGATGCACTGACGCTTTATCAGAAGGATAGCTGCCCAAAGGCGAGAATCCTGAAACCGCCGGGCGGGGAGGAGAAAAGGATGTATCTCTTCTTCTCGGGACTGCCGGATCGACCGATGATCGAGAAGCTGACAGACCTTCTGGAAAAAGAAAAAAGTGAGGCTGCCTTCTTTGCAGAAGGGCAGAATGTGCTTGATGAAGAGCAGGGGATGAAGGTGCTGCATAAGAAAGGCGCTCTGATCGGGAATTATACCTGGCTGGGAAGGCCGAGATTTGAAACGATGAAGCCGGAGGCGGCCATTGCTTCGGTGGCCAAGACGCAGAAAGCCATTCATCTGACGGAAGGCAGTACGCCTCTCTATTTCAAAGCACCGAATACGAAGTACACCGATGACCTGCTGAAAGTCCTCGGCGCGTGCGGGGTGAAGTATGCGGTGGAGAGCAGCATCACCATCCGAAGAGGACAGCTCAAAAGTGCATCCGATGCCAAGGAGATCGTGAAGAAATTAAAGCCCGGCAGCATCATCGCCTTTGAAGTGAATCGCCCGCTCGATATCAAGGTGAAAGAGCAGGGGGCCTATGATGAGAAGCCCGCCATCGATAAGAAACCGACCATCAAGGATAGCGACTTCATAGATCGGCCGGCGCCTCATGATATGGCGGAGGAGGTCTCTTGGCTCATCGGTGCGCTCAAGGAAGCTGGCTATGAG
>JAIJLI010000426.1 GCA_022722495.1 Dialister sp.
ATATATCTTCCCGGGGCGACGAATCCGTTTCTTCCTGTGGTGGCCTCAGCGCTCACCTTGATCCCCGGCGTGCCGCTTATCAATGGGGTCGATGATTTTCTGAACAGCTACTTGACATCCGGGATGACCCGATTCACGCACACGGTCCTCATCATGCTGGCGATGACTTTTGGGATCGCAGGCGCTGTCAGTCTGACGAATGTCCCCAGCTTCACCGACGTACCGATCGCGCCGGAGCATTTATACATCATGCAGGCGCTGGCAGCCGCTATGGCAGCGTTGGGGTTTTCTATCATGTTCAATGTGCCGAAGCGCTATATCATCGCAGCCTGCCTCGGAGCCGTCCTCACAGTGGATACGAGAAATATTCTGATGGTCTCCTTCCATATGGGGATGGCGAGCGCCTCCTTCCTCGGAGCCGCGCTGCTCTCCGTCTTCTATTTTGCGCTCTCCCGCTACTTCCATGCCCCTGTCTTTGTGGTCACGATACCTGCGATCATTCCGCTGATCCCGGGCGTGCTGCTCTATCGTTTCCTGTTTGCCATCATTGATATCGGACAGATCGATCTGATCGAGCTGCTGACGGCTTTCAAAACAGGTGTCGAGGCGATGCTAATCATTCTGGGGCTCTCTCTTGGCGCGACTCTCCCGGATGCGATCGCGCATCAGTATATCGAGCGATCGAAGCGGAAGAATCTGGAGAAGCTCCTGAAACGAAGAGATGGCATAGAAGCGGATATCCGGAAAGCAGCGGATCTGGACAAGGCGAGCGGAAGAGGATAACTATTATGAATGAGGAATGAGGAATGAGGAATGAAGGTGGCGGCTTTGCCGCGAATATATACAGGGCGATGCCCGAAGGTAGCATTCAAGTTACCAGTCACCAGTCACAAGTTACCAGTCCACTCTCCCTATTTCCCAAAAACGATTTGACACTGCTACGTCCTCGTGCTATAGTAAGTGAAACAAAGAAAGCCTTGGAACAGGAAGAGTAGGATAGTGATGGCGCTTCAGGGAGCCGGCGGAGAGTGCAAGTCCGGTGCGACAGCTATGTGAATGGGCCTGGGAGGCGCAGCCTGAGCCGAAAGGGGTAGGAGCTGCCGGAGATCGCCGTTACCGATGATGAGCTGGACCTTGTGTCAAGTAGGGTGGTACCGCGGAAAGTGATCCTTTCGTCCCTTTGCTGGAAAGCAGAGGAATGAAAGGATTTTTTATTGGATGAATACGATCCTGTAAAGGGGGATATGAAATGGAACAAGTGAAAGATGTATCGAAGCTTGTCTTTGTCAAGGCGCGGGGCGGGCGTTTCCGCTGGCTGACGATTTCCACACTGATGCTGGCGATCGGGATGCTGCTGCATCTGGTCTCGCCATCGGTGGCAGGCTTCACGCCGAACTGGATGATCGCGACCTATGTGGTAGCGATCCTTCTGACGAAGCCGACATACAAGCAGTGCCTCGGCATCTGCATGGTCGCAGCGCTGATGGAAGTCTTCACCAGTAAGTCGGCTTTTCCGTATGGCGACTTTGCTTCGGAATTCTTCGGCGCCTATGTGGCAGGTTTCTTCGCACACAGCGTACCGCCGATCCGGATCGGGAAATTTTCCCTCCGTCCTGCCATCGCAGGCTTCGTGACGACGATCGTCTCCGGCTTCACCTTTGTTTCCATCCTGACGCTCGTCATGGGGATCCCGATGAAGGTATATCTCTACGGAATGCTCCCGATGGTGGCCCTGGTCGGCGTAGGTAATGGGATCATCACGCCATTCCTCTACTTCCCGGCGCTGCGTCTCTTCAAGTCTATGCACTACATGGCTGAGTCAGATACCGTAGACAGCGATCACTCCGGTCTGTCTCTTAGGCAGTCGGAAGAAGGTGTCATCAGCGTAGAGCATCTGACCTACACCTATCCTTTTGCCAAAGAGCCAGCATTGAAAGATGTGTCTCTTGCGGTGCGCAAGGGGGACTTCGTCATCGTGACGGGGCCGAACGGGGCAGGAAAGACCACGCTCCTCATGTCGATGGCGGGGGCGATCCCGCACTACTACGGCGGTACGATGCAAGGCATGGTCTTCACGGACGGCAAAGCCGTGACACAGCACAATATCGCAGACCTCGCATCCTCCATCGGTGTCATCCTTTCTGACTACAAGGCGCAGATCGTCACGCTGACGGTGGGGGAAGAAATGGCATTTACGCTTGAAAACCATGGTTTCCCACCGGAAGAGATCCGCCGCCGCTCGAAAGAAGCACTTGCGAAAGTCCATCTCGAAGGTCTTGAGGACCGCAAGGTGACGACTCTCTCCGGCGGTCAGTGCCAGCGCCTCGTCGTCGCAGCCGTCCTTGCAGAAGAGCCGGACGTACTGGTCTTCGATGAACCGACATCCGCACT
>JAIJLI010000427.1 GCA_022722495.1 Dialister sp.
TAAACCATTTTTTAACATACGACGTTTTTCTCCGCTCAGGATGACGAAATGCGCCGCACCTTCCCCGCTGAACCCGTAGAACCTATAGAACCCGCTGAACCTCTTTCGCACGCAAGCAAAGGGCAGCACGCCCCACGGGCTACCCCTGACCCCTGACTCCTGAACTTTGAACCCATCAAGCTTCCCCCATTATTTTGAAAGGACTCTCTATCATGAAAAACAATGAACGCTATGAACTGAACAAAGAACTCGCCCAGATGCTGAAAGGCGGCGTCATCATGGACGTCACCACACCGGAGCAGGCAAAGATCGCGGAAGCAGCCGGCGCTGCAGCCGTCATGGCACTGGAACGCATCCCTGCCGACATCCGCAAAGCGGGCGGCGTATCCCGCATGAGCGATCCGAAAATGATCAAGGGCATTCAGGAAGCCGTCTCCATCCCTGTCATGGCGAAATGCCGCATCGGTCACTTTGTCGAAGCGCAGATCCTCGAAGCCATCGAGATCGACTACATCGATGAAAGTGAAGTCCTCTCTCCGGCTGACGATGTTTACCACATCGACAAGCACCAGTTCAAGGTGCCATTCGTCTGCGGTGCGCGTGACCTCGGTGAAGCCCTTCGCCGTATCGCAGAGGGCGCTTCCATGATCCGTACCAAGGGTGAACCGGGTACCGGCGATATCATTCAGGCGGTACGCCACATGAGAAAGATCAATACCCAGATCGCTTCCATCGCCTCGAAACGCACGGATGAGCTCTTCGAAGCAGCCAAGCAGCTGGGCGTCCCCTATGACCTCGTCGTCTATGTCCATGACCACCAGAAGCTCCCGGTCGTCAACTTTGCGGCCGGCGGCGTAGCTACTCCGGCGGATGCCGCACTCATGATGCAGCTCGGTGCAGAAGGCGTCTTCGTCGGCAGTGGCATCTTCAAGTCCGGCGATCCGGCGAAACGTGCTGCCGCTATCGTGAAGGCAGTCACCAACTACCAGGATCCGGAGATCCTGGCGGAGCTCTCCACCGACCTCGGCGAAGCTATGGTCGGCATCAATGAAGATGAGATCCAGCTCCTCATGGCGGAACGCGGAAAATAAATGTTAAACAGCAGGAATGGGGATCGGTGATCGCTGCCTTATGACAAAGAGAGTGGGTGTCAGACTCTCTCCCTGCGCTGTCATTTCGAGCGAAAAGGAAGGCTGCCCCTTCCTTTTCCCGGCCCCGCCGTCTCATTTTTATCAAAAGAGGTATTTGTCATGTCTACTCCCACCATTGCTATCCTCGCCCTTCAGGGCGCATTCATCGAGCATGAACGAATGCTCACCAAGCTCGGGGCTTCCTGTTTTGAGATACGAAACCGGAAGGATCTCGAGCGCCCCATGGACGGGCTCGTCCTTCCCGGCGGGGAAAGCACCGTGCAGGGAAAGCTTCTCAAGGATGAGGGACTTTTCGCACCGCTCCAAGACAAGATCCGAGCAGGGCTTCCTGTCCTTGCCACCTGCGCCGGCATGATCCTCCTCGCGGAGCATCTGGAAAATGATGCGAATACCTGGTTTGCTACACTTCCTGTGACGGTTCGCAGAAATGCCTATGGCCGTCAGCTCGGAAGCTTCATCACCACGGTGCCGGTCAAAGGCGTGGGTGACGTGAAGATGAATTTCATTCGCGCCCCCTACATCGCTTCTGCATCGCCTGACGTGGACATCCTCTCGACCGTGGATGACCACATCGTCGCTGTCCGCTATGGAAAGCAGCTCGCACTTTCCTTCCATCCCGAGGTCGGACATGATGACCGCATGCACCGGCTGTTCCTTGATATGATCGGTGACCAGTGACTGGGCTGAAGGCCAGAAGCCTTACGTGAAAGGGGAAGAGAAACCGCGCCAGAGGCGCTCGGATGCTCTCATAAATCGCCTGCTTGAAACGCATTTTCCCACTTTCTTTTATACCGCCAGTGCCCTATCCGCCCCTTCGGGGCACCTTCCCCTCGAGGGGAAGGCTGACGATACGAGAATACCGTCATCTAAAATACGGCGAAGCCGCCACCTGAACCCTTTGAACCCTTTGAACCTTGAACCCCGTAGTTTGAAAGCAGGGATAAGTGGCTCGGGACTAGGGACTAGGGATTAGGAGCGCCGAGCGATCGGTGACTTGCATACGACTCCTCATTTTCCCTACGGGCTGACCACGAAAAAAGACGTCATGACGCTTTCGCATCGTGACATCTTTTTTAGGAAACACTGATTAAATCATTGTCAGATTTCATTCTTGGATTTTATACAGAGCAAGGAATCATCTGACGCGAATAGCGAGCTATTTAAGGAAGATGATGACGAAGCTATGTATAAAAATCCATATGAAATCCGACTCTGCGATTTA
>JAIJLI010000428.1 GCA_022722495.1 Dialister sp.
CTTCGTGGATCCATCCTGCGCCTTTGGCGCGCCCCTTCTCTAAGGGGCTACTCGTATCGTAATATAACACCGCTAGTTCCAAAACACGCAACATATCTCTCAGATAAGAGCCCTTCCGCTCCTCCCCGTATCGTCATCCTGAACGGACGAAAACGCTCTATGTGTGAAAAGCCCTAGCCAGAACAAGTGGGGACTGAGCCGAAGGATCTCATGCCACATATGTGAGACGATCCACTCCCCGCTTATCAAAGGAATGCCTGGTGACTTGGAGACTTTATAAGCCTTCCCCTCTAGGGGAAGGTGCCCCGAAGGGGCGGATAGGGTGACTATGGTATGAAAAATAAATGATCGAACGTCACTAGTCCCTACTCCCCAGCATCAAAAGATCCGCCCCTTCCGGAGCGGATCTTCTCATTCCAGTATGAAATTGCGCTTCTCATCCAGATGCCCCGTGAGGCGAAAAAGCGCCGGCGCATCACTCGCATCGATATAGATGTATTTCCCTCTCTTGAGGCCGGGTGCCTTTCCGAAGGTGGTGGTGAAGCGCCTCCAGTTCGGCGACCACTCCGTGCGGATGCCGGCGGCCTTCGCGACGGCCATCACAGGAAGATACACATGCCCGTCCTTGCCATAGGCGTGGACATCGAGCAGCTCTCCTTTGAGATACAGGTCATAGACCTTTGCCACATAGCGAGGCTGTCCGTCCGAACTGTCGATCGCCTGCTGGATGCTCGCATCATCGGCAAGACCGCCCGCCCCCAGCTCCGCCAGCTTCTTTCTGACATCAGAGATCTCGAGCGGCTCTCGCCCATAGCCGTCAGGGTATACGTAGTAAACGACGGTTTTGTCCGGATCCATCTCTGCCACGACACGTTCATACTTGATGTCGACAGGGATCCCTTTCACGATGTGATCGAAGAGGTCTTCGACATCCTTCTCGTACATGCGAACACAGCCGTGGGATGCGTAGCCGCCGATGGAGGACGGCACATTCGTCCCATGGATCCCATAATTACCGCCGATCCCGATCCAGCGGTAACCGAGCGGACAGTCCGGCCCCGACGGCACCTCGGTCTTCGGATCATCCGGATCGACCCAGGTCGGATTGATCTCCATATCGACCACCTTGCGCCGCCCGATCGGTGTCGGCGAATCCGGCTTGCCCGGTGCGATAGGATACATGCGGATGCCGACGTCCCCCTGATACAGGGTGAGAAGGCGGCTCGCCAGATTGATCTCGATCCGCTTGTCCTCGAAAGCCGGTCTCTTCAGCGTGTCTTCCGCTTTTCCCTGCGTCGCTTCCACCTGAGCAAGGAGCTGGGCGCCCGCATTGTCCTTCGCCTCGGAAACCAAAGGTATGGCACTGGCGGCGCAGAGCGCCATGGTCATGAGTACTTTTTTCAACAAAGAAATCCCACCTTTGCATTGATTTCTCTTTATTATAACATGTTTAGCAGAGGGTTCAAGATTTGCCCGCAGGCCATGAGAAAGCGGTGTCCTCGTATCGTTACCTCGCGAGGGGATGAAAGAGGAATGGGGATACTCTTTCATGCGCTCCCCCTTGGAGAAGGGGGCTGCCAAAGGCCGGGATAGACTGCCCCGTAGGAGCAGAATTCTGCAGAACAGTCAGCGGATATAGGGGATAGCAGGTAAAACGTCTGACGCAGAGGAAGGGATGCGGCTATGATGAATAGTGCCTCTGCGAGGCACTCTATCCTCCGCCTTCGGCGCGCCCCTTCTTCAAGGGGCTGCTCAGCTGGGAGGATTTCTGTAAAACCTAATCCTCAGTCACTCCCCCAGTCACCGATCCACCAGCGTCTCGGCTCGGTAGGTCTCTCCGCTTTCATGCGTGACTTCACAGGAAAGACGGATGACGGCGGCTCCCTCTACTGCGGTCTCTTCCTGATGGAGATCTACACGGTACGTTCTCCCATTCCTTACCACGTCTCCTTTTGAGATGGAAAGCGGCGTACCAAAGCGCACCGCCGCTTTCCCCTGCTCCAGTGCTTCCTGTACAATGAGCGCTTCATCGGTCGCGATCTCCATCCTGACCTCCCGGCGCATCGCCTGCGAAAGCGTCAGCGCGACGCTGCCGGCAAGGATCAGGATGACCGTGATCCCTGCGAGTACCCAGACCATGAGGAAGCCGCGATGTGTTTTCATTTTGCCTCCTTAGGGAAAGCAGCTATGGGGCTCAAGTGACTGGTGACTAGTATAGCGATTTGTTAACTTCTGAACTTAGTGAGAAATGGTGGAACGTTCTTGGCTCCCCATCGGGGGAGCTGCCCGAAGGGCTGAGGGGGCTACATAGCGGTATTGAATGAAAGTGTTGGAATATCGATAGCATCGGACTATTCAACATAGCACG
>JAIJLI010000429.1 GCA_022722495.1 Dialister sp.
TGCCAATATCCGAAAGCACAATTTGGATCCTGTGGAGTATCTTTGTGATGTGTTCCGCAGGATCAAGAAAACGGCAAAGGACAAATTGGTAGACTTACTCGCTCATAGATGGCAGCTGGCTACTGTTACTGCTTGGGCATAAAATCAAATGATTTTTTCTTAAAAGATAATAAAAAAGCATTCATTTTATGGCTTAACGTACCTAAAGTGACCGCTTACAGAGAAATGCTTTCATCACAGAAGGGTATGGTCTAGGCTTGCTGTGTCTCTAGGCTTACTGATCTTAGCTGTATGCATGAATTCCTATGTTGAGGCTACTTTGGTATTTTTATTGCTCGTTTGTTTGACAATTTTCCTACCACTTCCCCATGAATTACTCATCATATATTATTATAAATCCCATCTTGACGATCTGGATAAGGGAAAGTATCGTGGTTGGCTTGTTACTACAAGTGCAAAACTGCGTTTCTATGCATTAAGAATAAAGGCTTGCCATGACGAGGTCGACAGGCAAAATGTCCAGGTGGAATTTCTTGATGAAGCAAAGAAATGGGATTTATTTGATTATGAGTATAAGCAATATTACTTACCCCATCTCGATGTTTTGTTCAAAATAGGAGCGGTTAAGGCTTTTGAGTCTGAATGTGTGCGTTTATCCAGATTCAAAGACAATAGCTATATGTTGTGTTTCCAGACATACTTGGCACATAATGCTTTTGACTATGAAAAAATGGTAGAGTATGAGTCCAAGAACACCGATACATCTGATGAGTCTCAGCTAGTTTCGCTCCTTAACCTACTATGTGCATATGAGGCTTCTGGAGAGAAAGAAAAGATGAAGCCTATAGTTGCAAAATTACTTGAGTATAAGAAAAAAGGGATAATTCATATTGAAATGTACCGAGATTTGATGCATTATTATGATGAGATTTTATGCGATAAGGTTGCTGGAGATAGACTTGCTGATGAAATTGTGAAAATGAAGTTGGCTAGATTTGGTGATTTTCTAAATCTTTTAGATGTAGCTTTTATGCATTATAGAAGAGAAGGCAATCAGACCAAGATAAATACCCTGTTGGATAAAATTCTGTCAGATAATGATTTGATGCAGCATGGTGAGAATCAATTGATAACAAGGATAAAACTGATGTATGTTATTTTTGATAATGGATATAAATGGCAGGAATATTCCCTCAAGCTGTTTTTCGATAGGGAAAGATATCTGAAATGTAGCTATCGGGTTGGAGCTTTATTCGTCAAGGAATCCCTTCGATTGATACGGGATGTTAATGCATTGACGGGAAAAGGGCTTCAGCAGAATTTGTTGTCAGATATGTTTGTAGATTTCAGTCGAAATTGTGAACGCTACTTATCGGAAATTGATTCGGATTTAGCTACATTGGATGAGCGATTTCTGTATAGGTACATAAGTTTATTGATGTTGAAACAGGAATTATTAAAATTTATGGCTGATGATGATCTTGTTCTTGTGCGGAAGAATAATGATGAGATATTTGAAAGGATTAGGGCTAGATGTGAGCACAATGGTAATCAAAGGGAATTGCTTCATTTCTTAGTGGTTCAGATTGATGATATTCTTTCTATGAATAAGCAGGTTCTTGATTATGTGTCTGCTAATAAGCAATTTACCTTATCTCAGAAATTTATTGATTATAAAAGTCATTGGGATGCCTATTTTAATTATGCAGAGAATCTGATATGTGATGTAGTTAAGATTTTGCAGTCTAGAAATTATGACAAGTCGTTAGCTTACTATGTCCTCTATACAGCCTATTTTTATAATTTGATAGGTAATGGCAAGCGTAGTGTATTTTTCCTTTCTCAATTCGAGAGATATGGAGTAGATTTAAAAAACTGGACAGTGCCTATACAGGATTTGTATGCCAAAATAGCGATAAGTAAGACAAGTAAAATTTAATATTAAAACATAAACATACAATATAATGTTTAATCTCAGTAAATTCATAGGTCAGTATGTGACCAAGCGTGAAACAAGTATAATATTATGAGCGAGGAACAATACAACGAATTGCTGAAAGCTTACACAAAGGAGGTTTTGGCAAATATGATAAAGGCTGATATACGACAAAGGTTCCCTGAACCTTATGCCAGTATGTATTGCCAGCAGTTTGATAATTTCAAGAATGTTGCAGATTTCTTTGAATTTGCGGCAAAGTTAATGAGGAGATAACAATATATTTATTGCTAGTCTTTGTTTTTCTCAGACTTGTGTAAATAAGCATTAAACTTATGCACATAGTATCGTTATCCCCTGGCGGTCCCATCCCGCACAATATGGCGAAGACCTTTGATGGTCCGCCAACCTTATAGCGTAGCGGTTC
>JAIJLI010000430.1 GCA_022722495.1 Dialister sp.
AGTTTGCATATTTTAGAATGTTTGTCATCTATTACGGTGCGCTTTCTTACACAAAATAATCGAGATATTCAAGCGAATTGGCTTAAATAGTCTTAAATTCACGTCAAATAATAGATTTTCTCAATCATTATTGCTGTTTTCTCGATTAATTTCCGTACTTTTGTACTCGGACTGTATATGCTCGACCGTTTTTGTCACAGTTAGACGTGTTCTTACAAGATAATCGAGTCGGCAGCCTACGCCGTGCTGAGTGTAGTGAAGTCACTTATCTGACATATCTATACAAAAGCGGGTGTTGGGTGGGAAAAGCAGTCCAGACATATAAGGCGTTTATCTGACGCTCTGTTTAAGACACATCGAAATCTTGCAACCATATCGATATTTTGGTCTTGAACTTAGCAACGATAGATGTCCCGGGTGTGATTATATCAAAATCCCGTGGAGACCTTGTAAGCATAGATTGTACCCTTTTGGGCACAGTCAAATGTATTATATAGGTCTCTTTGCGGTAATGATTTTCATATCGGCGTGGGCTCTAACGTTGTCTGTTCAACCAAAATAGGCAATGCAAGAGCCTCGATGTGTGGGATGGGCAACAGGACGATTCCACGCTTTTTTTGTGTCAATTTATTAACTGGGTTCTGCTTAGAATAAGTTAACACCGATATGAAAGTCGATGAACGTGCATTAAAAGATGTACACACCGTAGGAGGTGGTGAAACTCCTCCCTGTGTTGGACTTACCTCCAACACCCTCCCCAAAGCTCAAAGCACTGTATCTGCGGAGAGTTCACAAACAGGGGTGTCCACCAGAAATGCACATATAGCAGTAAAGCCTAAAGCGCAAAAAGATGAAGATGTTCCTCATTGGTATGCCTTACGTACCACTTATGGCAGAGAGAAAAAGGCATATGACTATATGACTGCCAAAGGCATTACGGCTTTCTATCCTACCATCGATACGGTTAAACTTATAAATGGTAAGCGCAAAGTTGTTACTGAGTCACGTTTACCTAACATCTTCTTCGCTCACGGAACAGAAGAACAACTCAAACTTTTTGTTTACGACAACGTAAACCTCCCATTCCTTCGTTTTTATTATCACCATACACATATTGGCAGCAGAATAGAGAAAACTCCATTGATTGTTCCCGACTATCAGATGGAAAGTCTCAAAATAGCGTGCGCTTCAGAGGAAGATGATGTCATCATTGTCTCTGGAGAAATTCAGAAGTTCGAGAAAGGTCAGTTGGTACGGGTGATAAAAGGTGAGTTTGAAGGTTTTATGGGAATAGTGGCACGTCATAAAGGTCAACAACGAGTGGGCATTGTTGTGGACAACTTGCTGACTGTCTTGACGGCATACGTACCGAGCGCTTATTGTGAGGTGGTAAAAGATAAGCAGAAGTAAAAGGTTTCTATACTTATTATGTAGAAATATAGCAATGATTGTAAAGAAGATATTTACACAAGATTTGCAAATAGCCAAGTCATTGCTAATCGTCTAATACAACTATCGTGTGTTATTTATTAAAAAAGAGGTTGAAAGTAAAATATAAAATACAATGCCAAGTTATCAAATTAAACAAATCATTAAGGATACTGCTATAAAATGCGGTATTGCAGCAGTACCAGGGGCATTTGTTCCAGGAATAGATATTGCTGCTGTAGGAGGTTTTTGGGTCTATATGATGACAAAAATCGCAGATGAACATTATGTAAGTTTTAGTGAAGAGCCAATAAAATTTGCAGGAACTATAGCCGCTGGAGTTGGTGCTTATTGGACTGGTTCTAAAATATTCACGTGGGCAATTGGTGGTATTCTTGCAATATTTACATTTGGTTTAGGTGCCATACTAATACCTGCCTCAAATGCAATATTAAATGCTTATTTCACATGGTCGGTAGGCGTAGAATGGATGCAATATTTGCGGCAAATAGTGGTGAAGAAGCAGGATACGAAATTGCTAGACAGATAGTAAAAGCCGTATGCCATATTCCTAGCAAAAATGAATTCTCTGAATTCTGGGAAGAAACAAGTATGTCCTTAGATGAAGTTAAAAGTTGGTTTAACTAAAGTATTACATTAAAATGATAACAGATATTATTGATTTTTTGGTAGATGCCTACAATGCATTAGGAAGTTTAACCAATTTTCTAAGAGTGAAATACAAAAATTATGCTTCAATCATTATTCCTTCGAATGAACTTGACCCTACAATAAAAGAGAATGTTGAGTTATTGCTTCCAGAGATAAATATAGAAGTAATGAAAAGTAAATTAAAAAAGGGATATGTACTAGTTTACAAGATAGATACAAAAAAAAATAGAACAGCAATAACAATAGCCCTTTTAGATGAAAAT
>JAIJLI010000431.1 GCA_022722495.1 Dialister sp.
GATCGAGGGTGTGTTTTTTTCTTGCTGCTCACAGCTCTTGCTCATGACCGCCTGCTTTCCTCTCTCTTTTTCATGGGGCAGGGGGGGAGTATTCCGGCAGAAGCAAGACGTTCCAAGCCGCAAGGGCTCTTTGGCCGGTCGCCATCTTTTAACGATCAAGCATAACTTTCATGCAAAACCTGTATTTTATTCCAAGAGGAAAATCATGCTATGATTTGTGAGGATTAGCTTAGTCTTAACACATGATTGGTATAAGAACGAGGAGGACATGATGGCACTGGCGTCGCTTGCAGCATTGGGGCTTGCTATATTTCTTGGCTTTGTGAAAAAATGAATACGGGGCTGTTATGTACCGCGCTCGCACTGCTCGTAGGCAGACTGGCCGGGATCTCTGATGATGAGATCATCCGTGGCTTCAACTACTCCTTATTCCTCATGCTTCTGGGCGTGACCTATCTTTTCGGACTGGCGGAGATCAATGGGACCTTGGCCCTGCTTTCGAAAAAGATTGTGGCGCTCTCCGGGCGTCGCACCTACCTGGTACCGATCGTCATGTACCTTTTTGCGACCATCCTTTCTGCGCTGGGACCGGGCACCATACCGACGGTAGCCATTATGATGGTCTTCGGGATGACACTTGCGAAGGAAATGAATATCAATCCGGCTATGCTGGCGGCCATCATCTCCTGGCACAAATGGGAAGCAGTGCCGATCCGGTCGAATGGGTCACTGCGATCACCATGGTCTCCAATACCGCAGGCATCAGCCCCTTATCGACGGGCGGCGCGCTGGCGCTGGCGGCCTATTCGGCAGAAGGCGGGGTGAAAGACGGCGAGCTGGATCGGCTCTTTTTGCGGATGTTTTTCATCTCCGCAGCGGGCGTTGTGGCCCTGTCTGTTCTGGCCTACTTCGGACTCTACCGTTGGCAGCTGTAAAGGAATGAAACAGAGAAGCGAGCGAGGCAGCCGACGGAGATCCCATGGCTGCCCGTTTTCCGTATCGTAGACGAAGAAAGAGTGATGAAAATGAGTGAAAATCATGATGCTTTGCTTTACATACTGCGTATCGCCGGATTTCTTTTTGCGGTATGCTGCGTGTGGATGATCTATGCCAGACAGAAAACGAAAATGAAACGTCTGAAAGCGGCCAACCAGCATTCCGCCATTGTTCTCCTGCATAAGCGTCATGCGGGAAATATAGACTATGCCAGCATCAATGCGATCCTGCATATCGATGGCCTTCGCGCAGAGACCTTCCTCTATGCGCTCGGAGTCCCCGCGGTATATCTTTCCCAGGGAGAACATGTCATCGAAGTCGAAGCATACTGGAGCCGGCACATCCGGGGACGGCGTATGAAAGACTATCAGGCAGGGCCAAGCCTGATCTCCGTCTCTGTCGAATCAGGAGAGTACTGGTCGCTGGAGTATTGCATCTCTAAGGATCATTTTACGTTCGAACGCTGTGATCCAAAGAACTTATTTTTGAGGAAGGCAGGCTAAGGAACCGGGGACTGCATAAAAGTTTCTACAAAAAGGCATATTTTATAGAAAAAATACCAAAGATATAACCGATTGGCATGAACTATAGACAAGCGAAAAACAGATGAATATAATGGAATCAGAAAGGATGAAGAAGGAAACACCTTTTAAACCGGTCAAAATCACTTCAAATGAGTGTAAACTTCCTAATTTCAGATTATTTCCTCGTGCAGCCGCTGAATGCAGAAAGGAGACTATCATGAACAAGATGTATGATGCAGTGATGAAAATGGAAACTTTACTCGATGCGTATGAAGCTCTCATTGGCGATATTACAAATTTCCTGAATGACAATGGGATCGATATCACCGGTGATCCATCGGAACATCCGGCACTGATGCTTTACGCAGAAGCCGGACGGATCTATGGCCGTTTGCTCCATACGAGAAAGCTTGAGGACCTGCTCCGTATGGAAGGGGAGTACCGTCTCATGACCTCCATGGTCGCTGAAATGAAGGCAGGGGCGTGGATGACGACCTCCCATCACGAAAAAATGGCCAAGGCCGGTTGATTTCGTGAGGAACAGGATATGGTAACGGGAAAAAGGAGCTGTAAAGAAATGAATCCTCATTTCTTTACAGCCCCTTTTTACTTTGCTTTCATTTGGTTCAGGGTTCAGGGCTCTTGTGGCGGCTTCGCCGCCTTTTTTTAGAAGATGGTATTCTCGTATCGCAGTCCTCCCCTCTAGGGGAAGGTGCCCCGCAGGGGCGGATAGGGTGACTATGGCATGAAAGATAGCTGGGATAAGGTTTCCCGGTCACTCCTATGAGAGCTGCAAGTCCCCCGCGGCAGATGGAACGCGAAAATGAGATGATCGTTATTT
>JAIJLI010000432.1 GCA_022722495.1 Dialister sp.
CTGGATTTTCGCGTCGCTTCACTCCTAAAAATCCAGTTCGCTTGCACAACCCCATCGGGGAGCTCCCCCGATGGGGAGCCAAGAACGTTCTG
The DNA here is from genome assembly GCA_022722495.1 of Dialister sp. GTDB lineage: Bacteria > Bacillota > Negativicutes > Veillonellales > Dialisteraceae > Dialister. The sequence goes on from JAIJLI010000432.1 coordinate 93, forward strand.
CCGCTTAACTTAATAGCATTACTGTCATCAGGCAGCATTTTGGGAACTCTTACATATTGTAAAATTTTTTTCCCTCTCTTTTTTCTTTAAAGGCTTTATGCTAAAATAATACGGTTATGTAGAAAGAAAAAAGCGTTATGTGGATACTTTTTTATTGAATCGAATATTTCGCTAGGAATCATGGGACTGTCCTGTTTTTTCGGCGTATTTGTAAAAGTAAAGGAAGATGGAGGCTTATGGGTCATATTTCTGTAATAGGCAGCTGTAATATGGACATTACCGTGGAGGCGGACAGAAGGCCGCAGGCGGGCGAGACCGTGATGGGCAGCCGCCTGATCGTTTCTCCCGGAGGCAAGGGCGCGAATCAGGCTGTCGCAGCGGCGCGTCTCGGGGCTAGCGTATACATGATCGGCTGTGTGGGGGATGATGCTTACGGGACGCTCATGAAAAAGGCGCTGGAAGAGAGCGGCGTGAAGACGGACTATGTGGAGACGCTCTCCGGCATCACGACAGGCACGGCACACATCACGCTGGCAGAAGGGGATAACAGTATCATCGTCATCAAGGGGGCGAATGATAAGGTCAGCCGTCAGATGATCGATAAGGACTGGGATGTGATCTCTTCCTCTGATCTCGTCATGCTGCAGCATGAGATCCCGATGGATACGATCGGCTATATCATCGACCGTTGTTTTGAGGCAGGCGTTCCTGTGATGCTGAATCCGGCACCGTACATGGATATCCCGAAGGACTGGGTCAGGAAAGTGACCTATCTTACGCCGAATGAACATGAAGCGGCGCTGATGTTTGACGGGATGGATCGGGATGAGATCCTGATTTCTGAAGCCGGCAAGGTCATCATGACCGTCGGCAAAGATGGTGTGGTCTATGGCGAAGCGGGCAAGGTCGTCAAGGTCGCCGGCTTCACGGTGCCGGTTGTCGATACGACCGGGGCAGGCGATACCTTCAATGGGGCTTTTGCGGCAGCGCGCTGCGAAGGCCTGGCTATCAAAGAAGCCATTCGTTTTGCCAATGCGGCGGCAGCACTGTCTGTCGGAAAGATCGGTGCACAAGGTGGTATGCCATGGCGCAAAGAAGTGGAGGAGATGCTCTCATGCAGAAAATAGGGATTTTGAACAGCAATATCGCCAAGGTTTTAGCAGATCTCGGTCATACAGATAAGATCTGTGTCGGAGACTGCGGCCTTCCGGTGCCGGCCGGTACGCCGAAGATCGATCTCGCACTCCGTCTTGGCGAACCGAAATTCATCGAAGTCGTGAAGGAAATGGCGAAATACATGGAGATCCAGAAGGTCTATATCGCACCGGAGACGGAAACGGAGAATCCGGAGCAGTGGAAAGCGCTTCATGAAGTGTTCCCCGAAGATGCTGTGGAATGGGTCATGCTGGATAGCCATGAAGAGCTGAAGGCGTGGGAAAAAGATTGTAAAGCCGTCATCCGTACGGGCGAAATCACTCCGTATTCGAATATCATTCTCGAGTCCGGCGTCATCTTCTAAGAGAGGTAGTACATGGATATCAATATGATCGGGATTTGCAAAGCCTTCGGGACGAATAAGGTCTTAGGCGGGGTGAATCTCCACATCCGTCCTGGCGAAGTCCACGCACTGATGGGGGAGAATGGCGCAGGCAAATCCACATTAATGAATATTTTGACGGGCATCCACAAGGCGGATGCCGGCACCATTTTGGTAGATGGCAAGGAAGTGACTTTCCGCAATAATAAAGATGCGGAGGAGCATGGGATCGCTTTCATTCATCAGGAGCTGAATATCTGGCCGAATCTGTCTATTCTGGAGAATCTTTTCCTGATGAATCAGCCGAAAACGACTTTTGGCTTCATTGATTTCAAAAAGATGCGCCAGATGGCGGAAGAAAAGTGCCGCGAAATGGGCATCACGCTGCCGCTCGATGAGATCGCAGGGGAATGTTCTGTCGGTCAGCAGCAGATGACAGAGATCACACGAAATCTGATGCTCGATGCCAAGACGGTCATCATGGATGAACCGACCGCCGCTTTGACGGAGCGTGAGACCGACAGTCTTTTCGAAGTCATGAGAAAGCTGAAGGCGAAGGGTGTCTCCATCATCTATATTTCTCATCGTATGGAAGAGGTATTCAATAACTGTGATACCATCACCGTCATGCGTGACGGACAGACCATCAGCAGCCGCCCGACAGAAGAAACGAATATGGACCAGATCGTAGGCGATATGGTCGGCCGCGTGAACGGTCTCGCATGGACCG
>JAIJLI010000433.1 GCA_022722495.1 Dialister sp.
GAAATGGCGTCTCACTGGATTTTAGCGTCGCTACGCTCCTAAAAATCCAGTTCGCTTGCACATATTGCCTTCGGCACTTCCCCCGAAGGGGGAAGCAAGACGTTACGTAGTTAATGATTTCCTTAACTTAATAGCATTACCCTGCGGAGAGGCAGACGATGGGAGCGTTTCTTTCAGATATTCGGGCATCGCCCGTCTTTACAGAGCGGCCAGGCCGCCATATTCCTTTGCACCTTCAGCACCGGCTGGATTTGCGAGACCCAAGGAGCTCCTCATGAAACTCGGACTGATCGGGGAAGTGCTCGGACACAGCCTTTCTCCTGTAATTCACGAAAAACTATTTCACAAGCTGTCCATCCCCGGGCGCTATGACCTCATCGAGATCCCCAAGGACCACTTCGATGAAGCACTGCGAGATACCCTCACCGCCTACGACGGGCTGAATGTGACCATCCCCTACAAGCTCGATGTCATCCCCTTTCTGGATGACATTTCCCCGGAAGTAAAGACCATCGGTGCGGTGAATACCATCGCCAGGACGGACGGAAAGCTCGTGGGATATAACACTGACTACTTCGGCTTCCAGAGAACGCTCCGAAAGATCGATGCCAAGGTCAATGGAAAGACCGCCGTCGTCCTCGGTCACGGCGGTGCGTCGCGCGCCATCATCCAGTGTCTTTATGATGAAGGCGCAGCAGAGATCCGCGTCATCTCCCGCCATCCGGAGAAGGTGGACTCCGATCTCCGCTCCTTTGCAGAAAAGCGCCGCGTTCGTCTCATGGATTACGCCGCTTTTGAAAGAGAGGCAGAAGGCGCACTTCTCGTGAACGCCACCCCGGTCGGTATGTATCCCAAGGTCGGCGTTTCACCGATCTCCGAAGAGGCCGCCCGGCATTTCTCCAAGGTCATCGACATCATCTACAACCCGAAGGAGACCCGCCTTCTCCATGATGCTTCGCATGCGGATAAGGCCAATGGCATGTACATGCTCGTCATGCAGGCCATCGCGGCAGAAGAGATATGGCTGGAAAGAGAGATCCCCGATCGCATCGCAGAAGAGATCGCAGAAGAAATGAGTGACTAGTGACTGGGGACTAGTGACTAAAAGACTAGGAGACATCAGACTCCCGTATTGTCATTTCGGGCGTAAGCGAGAAATCTTTGCCATTCGCGGTCAGGCGGTCGATGTCAGGAAATCCCAAACGGGAAACCTGCTACCCGTAGACCTTCAGGCATCGCCTCATATAAAAAGCGGTGATGCCGCGTACCGCTCCATGGCTGGCCCTGAACCCTTTGGACCCGACGATCCACTTTCATAGGAAGGAGCATTCATGAAAAATATCATCCTGATCGGCATGCCCGGCTGCGGGAAATCCACACTGGGGCGCGCGCTGGCCGAAACCCTGCACCGCCCTTTCGTTGATGCCGACATCTATTTGGAGGAAAAAGAAGAAAAGAACATCCTCGAGCTCTTCGCCGTGAGCGAAGACTGCTTCCGTGATGCCGAAGAACGCACCATCGAGGCCCTCGCAAAGAGGGAAAGCCTTGTCATCGCGACCGGCGGCGGCGTCGTGAAGCGCGCTGTCAATATCGAACGACTGAAAAAGACCGGCATCATTTACTTCATCGACCGCCGTCCCGAAGACATCGCAGGCGATGTAGAGGTCAGCACCCGCCCCCTTCTTGCCGAAGGCAGTGCGAAAGTCTACACGCTTTACCATGAGCGCATCACTCTCTATCGCAAGGCAGCAGACGAGATCGTGGTGAATGAGGGTTCGCTGGAAAGCGTACTCGAAAAATTGACGAAACTGGCGATCAGGGGACAGGGGGATCATCTGACGTGAATAACGGGCTTGTAAGAAGGAAGATGACGAAGCGGTGCATGAAAATACAGGCAAGATTGGTTTCTGCGATGAAATATGTCTTTCCCCAAGCACGTATTGATATAGCATAGACCCTTTTCCCTATTCCCGTGCGATCACCGATAAACAAAGAACCTTAGGCAGAGGAGGGCTCCTTTTTATGGGGCTTTTTTTCTTTGTGAGGCGGTATAGAGAGCCTCGCTTTCTTTCGATATGAGAAGACCCGGAAGAGGGGGCTTTCCTTCGGTGCATGGACCGAGCTTTTAGCTATGGCTGCGCGTTCCTCATTAGTGGTATGAGGGGTGGCGTTTGTGGACAGACCTTTTATCCTCGAGGCTGTCTGCGATGGATCTCAAAGATCCATGGCCCGAAAGGGCGATGGGGGAGAGCCTCCCCTCTTAGTGTAAAATTTTACTCGGTAGGGGAATTTTTCCAGGAACAATAAAAGAGGAAAGCCTCCCTTTGAGTGGAAATGTTATAATTTCCGTGGACAAAT
>JAIJLI010000434.1 GCA_022722495.1 Dialister sp.
GGTAAGGACTGTGACAGCGAGGATCTTCGGGCGTTCCACGCCCAGCTCATCCGCTGTGATCTTCGCATATCGGGAAGCCGCATGCATCATCGCACGGCCGCCGGCTGCATGGACAGTGATGAGATTCACGCCGAGACGAGTGACGGAAGCTACGCTGTGACCGACGGTATTCGGAATATCGTGGAGCTTCAGATCAAGAAAAACCTTCTTTCCGTGTTCCTTCAGGTAGCGGATCGTATCACTGCCTGCACTGTAGTAGAGCTCCATGCCGACCTTGTAGTAGGAGATCAGATCGCCAAGCTCATCGACCAGCGCTTTCATTTTGTCAAAGTTGTCGACGTCCAGTGCGACGATCAGTCTGTCGTCGGCGGTATAGATTTCGTTTTCTTCTGCCATTTCCGCTCTCCTTCATGAGAATAATAGGTATCTAAGCTATTATATCATTTATTCAGGAAATCGGGAAAGAAAATTATAAAAGATGGAAGCGTTCAAGGGATTCGGGGTTAGCCTACGGGGCGTGCCGCCCCTTGAGAGCGAATGAAAGCTCTGCTCAAATGAGGAATTAGAAATTAGGAATGGCTGTGCGGCGCATTTCGTCATCCTGAGCGGAGAAAAACGTCGTATGTTAAAAAATGGTTTATCTGAAACAGGAGGACTGAGTCGAAGGATCTAAGCGCCGCGTAGTTTTGATAGCGCTTCGCGCCGTCGTCATCTCGAGCGTAGCCGAGAGATCTTTCTTGCACTGCGCTCAGTATCACATAGGCACTGTACGGAAACGACGCCTTGGTGCTACACACATCCTTTGTTTATCGGTCTGCAAGGAAGATTTCTCGCTTGCGCTCGAAATGACGATACGGGAGTCTGATGTCTCTTAGTCACCAGTCACTCGCACACAAAAAGCAGCGCCGAAGCGCTGCTTTTTATTTTCCCGCGTGCATGGCAGCTTCGCGGATCATATGAACGGTGATGGAGTTGAATTCTACAGGTGCTTCCAGCGCTTTGACTTCTTTGAAGCCGACGCCGAGTTTACCCGTATAGTAAGCGGTCGCCTCGCCCTTGCTGTTGATCTTGGCTGCATAGATGGTCTTATCATCCCCAAGACCGACCAGACGGTAGGCCCCCGGCGGAGAGATGACACGCCACGAGCTGTTATCCCCATTATAGGTGTACATGATGCCCTTCTGGCTGTCATCATAGAAGAGACGGTCTGCATCATAGTAGACGGCTATCTTGCCGATGTGCGAGGTCTGCACGTAGATGCGGCGGGTATCATAGTTTGCATCCGTGCGGTAGATGCGGTAGAGTCCTTTGCCGACCTCCATCTTCATGTAGACGGCATTGGTTGCGGTCGAGTAAGCGACATCCACGATCTTTGCATTTCTTGGCAAATCACGGATCGGCGCATCAGACTCGTGCGTGGTGCCTTCCGGATTGTAGCGCGCCAGTGTCACATCCCAGCGTCCGCCTTTCCAGTGGATCGGATAGAGCGCCATGAGCGCCAGATTTCTGTCCGGCATCCATTCGAAGAAAGAAACGCCCTGTCCTTTCAGATCCACGATCTGAGGATGTCCAAGATCTTCAGCTCTGTAAATGGTGACCGTCTCTGCGGTCACATCTGCCATATATTTATAGTTATGCGAGTAGTAGGCTTTCCCCTTCACGCTGACCTTCGCATAGAGCTTCTTGCCTTCCTTTTCCGCCTGCTCTGCGACTTTGTCCTTCACATCGGACATGTCATAGTCACCTGAGGAGAGCGGGGCAAAAAGGACGCGGTCCATATATACGTAGGCTCCTGCCTGCACCCCTGCGCCAAGGAGGAAGCAGATCATGAGCTGTGCGATTTTTTTCTTCACGCTGTTCTCCTTATTTCACGATAAATGCAGTCGGTATCATACGTTCGCCCAGAAGATCGGCAGGCTTATTAACCACCTTGCCATTATAGTAAAGTGTCGTGGAAGATCCGCCGTCCAGATTGGCCGCAATGTAGGCCCCGTTTTCATAGAGGATATTCTGCGAATCAACAAGCGTAGCACCGATGCTGTAGCCGGGCTGTCGTCCATCGATGACAAGGAAGAGCATCGTGCCATCCTTCTTCTGTCCGATGGCCGAGCGCGGGGAGATCCCCCATCCGCCGTCACCGCTCTTGATGACCTTCTGCCCATTAATGATGAGCGGCGGGCCGAAGGTCAGGCCTTCGACCGCGCCAAGGTGGTCTCCACCCCCACGGTCGTGTCCCACAAGGTGGACGACTGGAAGGTGACGTCACAGAAGAAGTCGGGTCGCTGCTGGCTCTTCTCCTCTCTGAACCTGCTGCGTTCGACCGCACGCACCCGCATGGGCCTCAAGGACTTCGAGTTC
>JAIJLI010000022.1 GCA_022722495.1 Dialister sp.
AAGATATACTCACCCGACTGATGGAGGGGGAGCAAGACTTCATGTCCCTAATCCCATGTAATTATAACTCGAACAAAAAGGTGAATGTCAAGGCTGCCTGATGGGTAGCTTTAACATCACAAACTATTAATATGTTTTTTTGAAAAATGTTGGATGTGCTAACTACTGAAAATCAGTAGTTACGTTCTAACGGTGATTTACTGTTGAAGGACTTCGATAGTCCTTTCGGCATCAATGAATGTTTATAAGGCAATATATATGATTACAACAAGAATAGACCCTCCTTTATTGACTCCTTCTTTCGAAACCGTCGTAACGGTAGATACGAAGGCTAATATGCTGGAGGCAGCCGAGATTTGGGGCTTCCGTTTTCCAAAGAGCTGGCGTAAGGATGAGCTAGCCCAAGCCCTTGACTATCATTTGAAGCATAGCACCCAGTATATTTGGGACAATCTTGGACAAGAGGCAATCGACATGATAGGCGAAATCCAAGAGGCAGGTAAAGGCAATTACATCACTGTGCCTCATGATAAGTCGAAATACAATCGCTTGCAGAAGTCCTTGCTCGTCATCGGAAAGGAAGAGGACGCAACAGGCGAGTGTCGTCTCTATATGCTTGATGAGGTATTTGACATCTTCAAAAAGTTGACAGATAGTCATCTCAAAATGCTGACCGATGCCACCAAGATATTTGCTGATAATAAGTTGAAGGAAATCAATGCCGCAGGCAAGGCTTCGGATGAAGCTCAGCCAATCGTTTTCCGTCCTGCGTTGACCAAAAATCCTCCGCAGATACCCGAAGAGGGAAGAATGATAGCTTATCAGCTGATACGTCCGAGAGTCATGGAACTGACCTTGCGCTTGTCTGCTGAGCGATATATGGTGTGCTATCTCTTGATGCAAGAGGGCTATATCCATGTTGCCTGCAATTGGGGCAATATTCTCGATTTTGTGTGGAATGGAGTAGAACATCCCATCCCTGGTGATGAGTATTTTGAGGTAAAGCGCCCGTTCCGCAAGAAATATCCCACGATAGCACGATCATTTGGACAGCGAGTGGATGACGACGGCAAATGCCTGTCCGAACCCTACATTACGACCTTAGGATTTGATCATCAGCCCAAGACATGGTATATCAGCTATAAGATATATGGTTTCGAATTCACCGACCTCGCCATTTTTGGTCCGATGGTAGATGATGAATATGCCACGGCAATCGGCAATCTGCGAGATCTCTGCATTAAGTTCTTCCAAGAAATTATGTGCAGTGATGCCAAGAAACCCAAAGCTTTGATGCAAGAATATTTTGGAATAGACTCATTGCCAATTGATGAAGACTTCGAGGACTTAGGACTCTGTGTAGACCCAAGAGACATGACCGAAGACGAGCAGGAATTCCCTGTACCTCCCGGCATGAACTTCCATGACATAAAAGAATCCATCGTAAGGCTGATGGAAAAGAGGAAGTAATATTTGCGTTAAAATCATCAAAATCTTTGGCGATATCATAGAAAAACCGTATTTTTGTACCGTTTTATAACATAAAAACGAGACAACGATGAAGACAATAGATCAGATATTAAAGATAGAGGCTGTAGTGCTTTATGTATTGCAGGCTTTCAAAGAAGGGGTTGATTATATCAAGCTCTATAAAATCTTGTATTTCGCCCAGAGGGAATATCTAGGCAATTATGGCTTATGTCTTTTGCCTGATAGCTTTAGAGCAAGAGACTATGGTCCTGTGCCGTCCTTAATTAATAAGGTGGTGAAGATAGCTGAAAATCAGTGCTCTGATGAAACTGCTATCGGATTGTCTGATTTCGTGGATGCAATCAACGTAAGAGGACAAAGAGTCTTTGCGAAGAAATCTCCCGATATGGATATGCTAGCCGATATGGAAGTGAGCACACTCGATGAATGTATTGAGAAATATAAGGATATGGATTCAATGGATTTGTCTGAGATGTCTCATGATAGTGCCTGGAGTCATGCCAACAATAGCCGCAAGGATGATCCCGACAAGGATTATCTGACGGTGATAGACATAGCCAGAGCAGGCAATGCCCCTAAGGAACTGGTGGATTATATTCGTGAAAAGCAAATTCTTAAAAAGGCATTGGCATGATCATAGACGATTCAAGAAATGTGTTGGCACATTTAAAAGCTGAACTGCATGAGGAAAGTGCAGTGAAGGCTTCTGCTGACATGAATATAGGTGACATCGTCTATTTGGAAATGGATGAGAATGATGGCTTGACATTGCGTAATGGGTATGCTACTCGAAGAAAGTATGTAGTAATAATAGGTAAGAACGAAAAAGGCAATCTTGTAGGTTCATTGATTGTGAATTCAAAGATTACTCCCTTTAAGTGTACAGCTGTTATGCAGCAATACCAATATCTGTTGCGCCAAAGTGATTATCCTCAGATTCTAAATTATGATAGTTGGTTGGATTGTACAGAACTATTCGAGCTGGATGCTAATAAAATAGTATCTGTTGAAGGTGAGTTGAAAGGAAAGCTGACTGAAACCGATTTAGCTAATGCCATGAATTTGGTAAAGCGTTGTGGTTTCATCAATCGACAAGCCAAAGAGAAATTTGGACTATTGTAGGTATGTTGTCATATGGACACAAAAGAAACAGAAGATTTTCCTGAAGCATTAGATGAAGACTTGATGAAGCGAACTTTCGAGGCGGCTCATCAAGATGATTTAGCTAGTCGTTGCAAGACATATGAACAAGTGTTGTCTCAGACGAGAGTAAAGTATGTCTGAATTCTGTTTCTCCGAATGTCAGTAAAACTGCTTTTTGTAGTCTGTAAAAATAGATAAAGATGGAAAAAGAAGAGTTTTTGGGGATATTGAAAACAAAGAAAAGTGCCCCTTTTTTATTCCTTGGTTCTGGATTTACCAAGCACTATTTAAATACGCCGAAATGGGATGAACTTCTACAACATTTTTCTTCTAAGCCTCTTGGACAATATTCTTCAACTTTGGGAACTGAAGATTTATATGTTATTGCTTCAGCCTTAGCAAAAGATGTTAATGAGGAATTTTGGCGAAAAATTCAGAATGAACCAGAATGCGATGAACATAGATTTGTTAGTTCGATAAGGAGTCAAGATGATTATTTGAAATTGATCATATCGAAGTATTTGTTAGATTATACGATTGATGGAATCCCTGAAAAAAGTATTTCAGAATTAAATTTTTTATCATCCATAAATATTGATGGTATAATTACTACGAATTGGGATGATTTAGCAGAATTAGTTTTTCCTAAGTTTAAAACATTTGTTGGACAAGAAGACCTCTTGTTTTCTGATGTACAAAATGTTGGTGAAATATATAAAATACACGGAAGCATCCTTGATTCTAGAAGTTTGGTGTTGACAAAAGAGGATTACGATGATTACAATAGCAAAAATGCTTATCTTGCTGCTAAATTAATAACGATATTTGTAGAACATCCTGTTGTATTTATAGGCTATTCATTGAATGATCCGAACGTTCAAAATCTGCTAGAAACAATGATGCGAAGTGTTGGAAAAAACAATAAAGGTCTTGAACGTCTTCGTAATAATTTGATTTTTGTTGAGTGGGTTAAAAATCCGATGCAAGAAATAAAAATTGATTATATGGATAAACACATGAATGACAATAAAATACTCCCTTGTATTGTTATTAAAACTCATGATTTTATGCCAATCTATGAATTGTTAAGTCATTATGAAAGAACAATTCCTACCCATTTGTTGAGGCTATATAAAAAGAATTTTTATAACATAGTGCGTTCGGAAAGACCAGAAAGGAAAATTTACGCTTTGTCTGATGCTGAATTGGATAAATGTGACGATATTCAATTTGTTTGTGGTTTTGGGGCAATAGAAAAATATAAAGCAGTAGGATATAAAAGTATAGATCGCTCTTTATTGTTTAAAGATATTGTTGAAGAGAATGATTTTAATTCTGATTTAATTTTGAAACAAACAATTCCTTCTTTGTTTAACGGAAAAAATAATTATCTTCCTTGCTTTAAGTATCTAAATAATATGGGTATATCAAGTAAGGAGGAATGTGCCGAATCATATCCTCAAATATTACATGAGTTAAAAGATGGAAACTCATTGCAAGCATATCCACATTTTGCAGATTGCGATATAGAGCTATCATTGGAAGGTGTTTTGGAAAAATATGAAAATGTATGTTTGTGGAAAGTTTTTGCCTTAATCCCGTATATAACAATTACAGACTGTGAGGTTGGAAAAATAGAAGATCTTATAAAAAAATATATAGAACAATCGTTGCAATTTGGAAATAATACACTTACTTATTTTCGAAAGTTAGTATGTTATTACGATTGGCGTAAATATGGTAAATGGTTTCATAAATAAAGTAGTAATGATGCGCCAGCCGACAAACAATCGCAATTCTCGTGCAAACGAACGCAAAGAAAGTTTACTTTCAATTTGTTGAGTACAGCCGAGATTCATAGAATAATTCTATTGCGTCAACACTCAACACCAGCCCCTTGTGGGTAAAGACTCCGCTGGTGTTACCAAAACTCTGGCAGAGCTATAGCGTCGCCAGCTACATCCCCGCTTCCTGAGGAAGAGGGGCTTGGGGAGAAAGTGGAGCCCTCTTTGGAAAGAGGGACGGGGTGATTCGAAAAATCTTATTATAAGAACAAAAGTTAAAACGATGAATATAGTAAAAACAGAAATAGAAGGCGTACTCATTATAGAGCCACGCCTCTTCCGTGATGCTCGTGGCTACTTCTTCGAGAGCTTCAGCGAGCGAGAGTTTGAAGAGAAGGTTGCCCCAATCCTGGGACACAGTGTTCACTTCTGCCAAGATAATGAGAGCATGAGTAGCTATGGTGTTATGCGAGGCCTGCACTTCCAGTGCCCACCATATACCCAAAGTAAGTTAGTACGTTGCGTAAAGGGTAGAGTACTTGATGTAGCAGTGGATATTCGCAAAGGATCACCAACCTATGGCAAGCATGTGGCTGTAGAACTGACAGAAGACAATCATCGTCAGTTCTTCATCCCAAAGGGTTTTGCTCATGGTTTCGCTGTTCTCTCAGAAACAGCCGTCTTCCAATACAAGTGTGATAACTTCTATCATCCAGAGGCAGATGGAGGTATCTCTATCCTGGATGATAGCCTTGGTATTGATTGGAAAATCCCAACAGAGCATGCCAATCTCTCAGAGAAAGATACGAAGCATGCGATGTTGAAGGACTTCGATTCACCATTCGATATCAACGTAGATTTATACAAATAGCGTCTTATGGCCGATAAAGAATTTTTAGAGCGAATGCTCTTGATGCTCCCAGAAGAGTTTCAAGACATTTACGATGATACGATTCCTGAGGCAAAGGAGATACGTAAGAAGATGAGGAAGAAGTTTCCTTCCATAAAGTCCTATTCCTATGCTATGCCGATGTTTGAAGACATTCGTAAGCTCAATTACAAAGGATAAGCCCAGGTCTGCAAGGCCTTTCATCAATACTTGACAAAGCATCCCAATGTGGTAACCTACTTTCTCGACCGTTTCGAGGAAACCTATTCTCGAATCGATATGAAAGACCTTGAAGAATCCATTGAATGGATAGGCTATGCCGTTAATGATATGGATAATACTATTTCGGAGATTGACTATAACGACCCCATGACCTTCTTCGATATAGAGAAGGTGATGGGAAAGGTAATCAGTAAAGAGCTGAAGATCAATTCTCTAAAATAAGAAATACATGGCGTTGATTTGTCATTTAGTAGATAGAGTAGACATCCTTACCCGCATGAAAGATGGGGATAAGGACTATAAGTCTATGCTTCTATGTTACTATGATGGAAAAAATAGATAAGGTGAAGGAGTGTGCTTAGCAATCCTTCACTTTTAAAACGATACAATAATTACTTAAAAAATATATATGTAACTACTTGTAAAATACTGGGGATGCTGTAAAGGTGATATACATTTAACGGCTTCAAAGATAATACTTTTTCTTGAATTATGCAAGAAAACGTTCTCTTTTTTTATGTGTCTATGAATAATTCAGGTTAAAGGAAAAAGTTTAGGGACTTTTCTAAAATCTGATCTATGATAGATTTCTAAACTAAAAAGTAAGGTTATGAATACAATAATAGAATTGTCTGAATTACGATCTTTATTTTCAAATAAGGTTCAATTTGGATATGATTTCAAAAATGATGCAAAAGAATTATGGTTAGCAGATAATAAAAGCGATTCATATGTGGAGCCAGAGTTTTCTTTCGTAAAAGCTATAAGTACTTGTGATAAATTGGAAGATGCACAAGTGATTCTCGTCTCTGCTGTTGGTGCAACAGGTAAATCTGAATTAACCAAAGCTTTGTCTTTTGATTTAAAAATGCCAGTTGTAGATCTTGGCAATGCTAAGGTTGTTGCTAGTAATTCTTTGACAGGATTGGTATTCCAATATTTACAGCCTGTTGATGGGGGTGAGTTGCTGCAAAATTTACAACGAGGTGGTGCTGCTATGATTATAGATGCATTAGATGAGGGATATCAAAAGACTAATACGCAAGGTTTTTTTGATTTCTTGGATGATGTGATAAGAAATGTATCAAATAATAGCTGTTCTTACATAATGTTGGGTAGAACAAATGCCATAGAAATGTGTTCTTTGTATCTTGATGAAAAAGGAATAAAGGTTGCAGTCTTGCAAATTGAACCATTTTCATTGGATAAAGCACAGGAATTTATAGATAAGAGAGTTTGTAGTCATTTGTCAGAACAACACAAAAGTGCGTATCAGAAAACAAGAGACTATGTTTTAAAGTCTTTGGGTGACTTCTTTAAGACAAATGATAATATGGAGGCAAGCCAATATAACAACTTTATAGGGTATGCTCCTGTATTACTTGCGATTTCAGAGTTCCTTGATGGGGAAAAGGTTAAAAATTATATGGCTTTGCTTGAAAAATTGAAATCGAACAAATTTAAGTCAATATCTTTAATTTTGGATATTGTTAATCGTATATTAGACCGAGACAAGAATGATAAGATAGTCCCAAATCTTATTCGCAAGATTATTAGCAATCGTGATGCAACATTCCAAAAGTTAGCCTTGGAAAATTCCTATACGCAAGAGGAGCAATGTGCTCGTGTATTGTATATTCTTTTGGGCGAAGCATATCCCTATAAGTCGATAGATGATGATGCTTTCGATGCTGAGTATACAAAAGGTTTGGATACATGGATGCTTGAGCATCCTTTTCTGTCAAGTCGTAAGCCTGCAAATGTCGTATTTGAATGCTATATTTTGGCGAAATTAATTCAAATTGACAAATATAAGGACGCAGTGTATAGATATATGAACATAAACCACATAAATTCCTTTATGTTTTTCTTCTTGTATCATGAGCTTAATAAGAATCAAGAGATAAGTCCTGATATAATTCCTTATCTGTATAATTCACTAAAAACATTAGACAGTAACGAAGTTCATTATTGTTTGGAGATAGAACCTAGTGATGTGGAAAACGATGATATTTATGAAGTTGCTTTTGTGAGTTCTGCTGTATCGGAGCATAAAAAAATAGTAAATTATAGTTTTCAAACTATATTGCAAGATAAATTGCGTTGGCATGGAACTATATCTGATGTTAGCATAGATATTACCAAAGACTTCGTAATAAATGCTTTGAGAACAGATATGCTAGCTCCCTCTTATATACATTGTAAAAGTTTCATTGTAAAATCTGATGAGATTAATTTTGGATGTCGCAATTCTCAAAAAAATATAGTTATAGAAGCTGATGATATAGTTTCCGATACAGTATCAGGCAATGTGCCCAAGATTCATAGAGTAGGATGTGAAAATCGATCTCTTGTTTTTGTTTGTTCAGAAAGATTAAGCTATCCTTTCTGTAATTTTCAAAAGAAGAAGATTTCTGATGATGTTGAAATGTCATCAACGATGGCAGATATTTATAACAAAATGCGTAGAACATTAATTATGTTCCGTTCACATAGTAAGGGACAACTTGCAAAACATCATGCAAAAATTGATAACAGAATAGGTAATACACCTTTAGGTAAGGCTGTTGTTAATGCTCTTCTTGATAGACATATTATTTATAGAGAAGATCATGTTTATATTATAGATAATGATTCTATGGATAAATATTTGGGTGTTAAGTTTGATGATATAAGAAGTTGCACAATAACAGATGCGATGTCTAAGTTTCTTAAAGATATCGAATGCTCATTAAAAAAATAATTAGTGGACTTGGATGCTACTTTTCGCTTGTGGTGTGGAGCGTAAACAGTTACTTTAGGACGTCATGCATACGTATATAAAAGTATATACATTTGCCCCGAATTTTAAATTTGAGACAAAATGATTATAAACGAAGAAGGCAAGTACTATGCCTCAATGGTTTGTAAGTTTCGAATCGAGTGCAAGAGCAAGTACCTTCATGGGTTCTGTAAAGAACAAATTGGTAGACTTACTCGTTCATAGATGGCGGCTGGCTACTGTTACTTCTTGGGCATTAATTCAAATGATTTTTTCTTAAGAGATAATAAAAAAGCATTCATTTTATGGCTTAACGTACCTAAAGTGACCGCTTACTAATGAGTTGGACTCTCTTATCAATTCACTGCAAGTGAAAAAGATAGAGGATAGTTTCAATATAGTTAATAATGACAATTGAATTGTAAAATAGATAGATAAATATATTTTAAGATATGGCACTATCACTTAATGCAGAACAAAAGAATCTCTCAAATCTATTTACAGGCAGAGAGCAATTTGTAATACCTTCATACCAACGCCCTTATAGTTGGGAGTTTGATCAATGTCAGAAATTATATGATGATATTGTAGCGGCTTACAATGAAAAGCGTGATTATTTTATAGGTAATATTATCCTTGCTGTATCAGATGATACGAAACAAGATCCTCGTGTCGTTGATGGTCAACAAAGATTGATATCTATTTGGTTGATGTTCAAAGCTTTATCAGTAATACTACCTAATACAAGAATCTTAAAAGATGTGCTATGCTGTTATAATTGGGATGGTAGTGATAGCATTATTAAAATAGATTCTAAGGTTTTTGAGGTTACAGACCAAACGCATTTATCTGCGATATATGCTTGGACTTCATCTAACTTTGAAATGGAGAAAGAGAACTCAAAGAGCAAAAAAGCGCATAAGGATTGGAATCAAATTTTTGCAAACGGAGTTTACTTTTACAATCTGTTTTATGACTTTCATACAACCTTTGGAGATAAAGAACTAATGTTGTTCTTGCGATTTATGCTTGAGCGGGTCTTTATTCTTCCTATAGAACTAAGTGCTGCAGACATCACAGATGCAGAGGATAAGGCTCTTAATATCTTTGAAACTATCAATGACAGAGGCATGAACTTGGAAGATGCAGATATCTTTAAGGCAAAGTTGTATAACAAGGCTTTAAACAAAGAGGAAAAGGATGAGTTTATTAACCAATGGGTTGGTATAAAAGATACTTGCCGTAATTTAAAGATTAGTATTGATGACTTATTCCGATATTACTCACATATTATCCGCGGTGAAGAAAGCAATATCAAAAGTGAGATAAGTCTTCGTGAGTTCTTCCAATCTGCGGATTCAGTATTGACGAGAAAAAGCCAAATAGATGTTGTGTCCGATTTAAATCATATACTTGACTTATTGACGTCATATAATGAAAAGAAAAACGAAAAGACTATTTTGGCATCATGGCTGCAACTAATAGATACTTATACCAATAATTATCCAAGATTTGCAGTTGTTGCCTATCTATTTCATAATGGTTTCGAAAACGAGGAACAACTTATAGATACACTAAAGAAAATAGTTAGGTATTGTTACTATATAGGTTCTACGACGATGGTCAAGTATGGCATATATACAATTATAAAACAAGTATCTCATCAATTGCCTGTAGATGAGTATTATCAGGAAAATGTAACCATCGATTCTTTCAACTACCTTGGTCGTTTGAAGTATGGATATGCATTACTCGCTCATTATTTGGAACAACCAGAAGCTTTCGTGTATTATGATACAGATCGATTGCTGACTTCCAAAGACATTAAGTATTTGCCAACGGATTGGAAGGGACATGACCTAAATGAACACTTAGATGACTTGGGTAATTTAGCGATTTTGGATCACTGTCGTATTTCAAAAAAATATACAGAAAAGTTAAAAATTTATGCAAAGACAGAGAATACAGAATTAAAGCAATTTTTTGTTGAACATCCTAATGATATTTCATATAAAGAACTTCGAAAGCGCAGTATATACAAAAAGAAACTTTTGGTTAGTTTTTTTAGTAAACCATCTAAAAAATAATATAGCATGGAGAAATTAGAAATTAATCATTTCAAAGCTTTTGGTAGCAGAATTGCTTTTATCCTTTCTGCACAACGTAAGAATCTATTGCTTTATGGAGAAAACGGAGCAGGTAAAACATCTGTCTATGAAGCATTGAAACTGTTGTTCTTCAGAAAAAGGTTGTTGAAAGGCAAAATAACCATAGGTGGAACCCCAGAGCAGCGGCAAAATGACGAAGAGGCATTTTACAAAGAGTATCAGCATAAAGGTGACACTGTTGACATTGAATTAAAATTGAATGACAATTCGTTTAAGAATATTAATCGTACAGTCTACCAGAGCTTTATGGTTTCAAATATAGATGTGGAAAGTATTTTCCCTTCTAACACAAAGGACAATCTCAATCTTGCAAACATACTAAAGAATGCTTTTATTGATTGTGAAGATATAGATTCTTTTGTTTCTAGCAACGTTGGAGAAATCATTAGAGAAGTAAATAAGTCTTTGTCGCAAGATTTTATAGAAACCATAAATATAGGACTGGAGAATACTGACTTTGACATTTTTGTAGAAGATGTTGATGCAAAATTAAGAGCCAGTGAAGGACTTCATGCTATATTCAATGAGGCTAAATTGAATCTTGTAAGATTGCTCTTAATCTTGGAAAGTATTCTGTTGTTAAAAGCTACAGACATTACTAAACATAAGATTTTAGTATTAGATGATGTCGTTACCAGTTTGGACGCAAGTAATCGGCTATATATTACTAAATACCTTTTGGCAAAATTTAGTGATTTTCAAAAAGTTATTTTAACTCACAATATTGGGTTCAATAATCTTTTTGTCAATCAAATCAAAAGTCAAAACAAGGAAAACGAGTGGAACTTCGAAAATCTATATCAAACCAATTGTGGGGCCAATCTTTATGATTACAATGAACTCAAAACTTCAAAGGATATAAAAAGGGAATTCGAGAGAGGATTATTACAACCAAATACCGTTGGGAATGAAATTAGAAAGCGGTTTGAGGCTGTAGTTTTGGAATTGTCTAAGATATTACAGATAGAAGCATCACAAGAGGCCAAAGATTTAACAACTCGTTTGGTAAACGGAAAGCCGATTTACATTCGGGCAAAGTCTAAGCAACTGTTAGTTGGTGAAGATTTAGTTTCTTCAATATCCACGATACTAAACTCGACAGATACTGATTCTGATAAAATACAAAAGTCGAAAAATGAGATTGACAAGTATCAAACAAACCCCAATATGCAAAAAATCATTCCAATGGTTAAAGAGATGAAGACTTATCAAAAAGTCATGATACATCAATTGTCTCATGGAAAGACAAGTACAATGCCAGAATTCATTAAAAAAGAAGTTGAAGGTTCCATGTTGCTTTTAGCTAAATTAGAAGCCGAGGTAGAAAAATTAAAGAAAAGTATTGGAATGATGTAAGTGCATCATTTCATCTAAAATATTGTCAGCGCAATTATTATTTGAATCATGATTGGAAATATATTTATTTGTAAATTATGTTTCAATGTAATTGCAACACTGCGGAAAAGCCTGTCAGTGTGCGCGACTATTTTCGTTTCCGCTTCGGCAAATGGGAATATGTTCGTTCACATTGCAGACGTCTACCAGGTAGACTACGCAGACTTCTTGGGCTTAGGGGTTGACAAATAAGTCCAGGTGTTCCTTCGGGAACACCTTTATTTACGGAATGTGTGTAAAACGACTATAAAGACACTATTTATTATGAGCAAGCTAAATATTTTAGGAATAGTGAAAGGAATTAAGGCCCAAACTACATATTTGACCCCAATTATAGAGGCAGTATGTAATTCTATAGATTCTATAGGCAAGCGAAAAAATGGGTCAATAGATATAGTTGCTATCAGAGATGGTCAGAAAGGCATTGATGATAATGGAGATTCTTCAAGTTGTGGTTCCATTGTAGGCTTTGATATTATAGATAATGGTGTTGGGTTTACCAAAACTAACCGGGATTCTTTTGATACATACCTTTCAGGGCATAAATATGAATCTGGTGGAAAAGGATTTGGTAGATTTATGTATCTTAAATACTTCCAAAAAGTTTCAGTTGACAGTTATTACAATATTGGAGAAGAATGTTGGCATCGTACATTCGATTTCGGACACAATCAAGAAATCATTGAAAACGAAAAAAACGAATTATGTCAGAATAAAGATATTGCTTGCAAAACAACCTTGCATTTGAAGTCTGCTGTAAAAGGTTATAATGCAGATAAAGGCTTGGAGGTTATTGCCAGAAAACTCGTAGAACGTCTGTTAGTATTTTTTGTTGATACCACCCAAAACATGCCAATTATAACACTGAAAGAATGTGATGGAAGCAATCCTATTATCTTGAATGATTTTGTTGGTAAGAACAATACTATCCAGTTCGTTCAAGAAGAAAGTTTTGAATTGGAAGATAAAAGACATGCCAAACAACAATTTACAGTAAAAGTCTATAAAGTATATTTCTCCCCTATTGCAAACAAGGTGATTTTAACGGCACATAGTCGAGAAGTGACTAACAGGCCTCTTCACAACTATGTTCCAGAGTTTAAGGAGACTTTACTTGATATAGAAAATGGCAAACAGAAGAATTATACTATTCGCTCTTATGTTATTGGAAAATATTTAGATGATCATGTAGATACTGAACGAGGTGATTTTTCTCTATCTCATACAGAGGATGATCTTTTTACAGATATTTCAGTAGAGCGTATAGAAAGAGAAGCCAGTGTTATAACAAAGAAATTTTTCAAAGAACATATACAGGAGAAATTTCAAGTGAAGAAGCAAAAGGTGTTGGATTATGTTTCTAAAGTTGCTCCATGGAATAAAAGTCTATTGAAAGATTTGGATTTAGAAAACCTACCAATAGGAATAAAAGACTTAGATTTGGAATTAAAATTCCAACAGATAAAATTTGAGAAAGAACAAAAATCTCGAATAGAAATACAGGAATTGCTTGATAGTCAAAAAGATTCTAAGGATAAAACTTTTAAGAAGCAAGTTGTTGAATTGTTTACAAAAGTGACGGAAGACGGAAAGAACGACTTGGCTCATTATGTTTGTAACAGGAAGAAAGTTATAGACCTATATAACGAGTTACGAAAACGAACTGAGTTAGGCAAGGCTCATTTAGAGAGTGAATTGCACAATTTGTTTTTTCCGATGAGAAAAAATGATAGGGATATAGATTATGAAGACCATAATTTATGGCTTTTGGATGAAAGGTTAGTTTTTAGCCATTACATAGCATCAGACAAGGTTATTTCTAAAGATATCCATAAAGAACCTGACATCGCTGTGTTTTATAATGAGAAAATGTTCTTCAGAAATGGGGAAAATGTTATCACTTCTCCAATTACTATCGTGGAGTTTAAAAGACCAAAAAGGGAAAACTACCCAGATGATGAGAACCCTATCCAACAGGCTCTAAGATATTCAAGAACAATATTAGATGGAAAGTATGAAATGCCAAAAGGTGTAGAAAAAGTTAAAGTAAATAAGAATAATACTCCAGTCTATATTTATATAGTATGTGATATTGTTGATAAAATAAGAGAATTTGCTGATTTGGCAAATTTATCAGTTAGTCCTGATGATGAAGGATATTTTGGTTACGTATCAAAATATAATGCTTATGTAGAAATTATGTCATTCAGAAAAGTAATAGAGGATGCAACAATGCGCAATAAAATTTTCTTTCATAAATTAGGGTTAGAATAAAATTATGTCAACTCAAACATCAGATAATAACAAGCGAATAGCGATGAATTCGTTTTTCCAGATACAGTTCTTGATGATTGTATCGTAGTTTATGAGGCGATGTATATAGCAAGGATGTTGAAATGACAGAGAATATTATGAGCGAGGAACAATACAACGAATTGCTGAAAGC
>JAIJLI010000435.1 GCA_022722495.1 Dialister sp.
ATTATACACATGGTAACAAGGGGGATGATTTCAGAAGGACAAGAATACCCCTTGAAATTATTGGCTATGCGCCATTCACTTGGAGGAGATGCACATGCTTCTTGCTTTTGATGTAGGAAATACGAATATCGTCTGTGGTGTATATAAGGATAGAAAATTGATCCGTCACTGGAGGGTAGCAACTGATACCCTGCAGACCGCGGATGGATACGCTGCACTGCTGGGCAATCTTTTCCAACTGACTGGTCTCAGCTTCAAAGAGGTAGAAGATATCATCATTTCTACTGTCGTCCCTCCGATCATTCCTATTCTGGAAACGATGTCTCAGCGCTACTTCCATACTAAGCCGATCCTTGTGGGGCCTGGCATCAAGACAGGACTGAATATCCTCTATGATAACCCGAAAGAGCTTGGGGCTGACCGTATCGTGAATGCTGTAGCTGCCGTGGATGAGTACAAATGCCCTCTGATCATCATCGACATGGGTACTGCGACCACGTTCTGTGTCTTAGATACCAAGGGAAACTATCTGGGCGGTGCTGTTGCACCGGGCATCGGGATCTCCATGGAAGCCCTCTTCCAGAGAGCCTCGAAGCTTCCGCGCATCGAGCTGGTCAAGACGCCGAGCATCATTTGCCGCAATACCGTTTCCGCGATGCAGGCAGGGATCTATTACGGTTTCGTCGGACAGATCGATGAGATCGTGAACCGCATCAAAGAGGAACTGAATGAGAAAAATGTCAAGGTCATTGCGACCGGCGGTCTTGCCACTCTCATCGCGAAGTCTTCGAAGACCATCGACATCGTGGATCCGATGCTGACACTGAAGGGGCTTCTTGTCCTGTATGAAAAAAATAAAGCGGATAAGAAGAGAGAAGCATAAGAGGATGCCGGATTTACAGGTCCTGCGCCGCTTCCCGTAGAATCCTTTCGTCAGGAATCCATGAGGCCTCCGGGGGAATACGGATCTAATCATGACTTGATGGGATATCGCGTTTCCCCGGGGGCAGATATTTCTGCATTTTTTCTTTTTTCCCTCTTGCAATTTCTACCCGTGTCGTGTATAATTACTTGCACATGGCCGGTTAGTCAAACGGTTAAGACGCTGCGTTCTCAGCGCAGAGAGTATGGGTTCGAATCCCATACCGGTCACCAAAGTGAAAACGCCTCGATTCGAAAGGATCGAGGCGCTTTTTGCATGACATGGTAATAAAGAGACCCCAAGGTACATGGGGCGATGCTCATGAGGGAGTCTCAGCCCCCTTCAGGGAAACACATACTGCACAAGTCCCATGTAAAGGATCGTGCCGGCGGCCATGGAGAGCATCATCTGCCGTTTCCAGAGGTGGAGCAGCGTGGTCACAAGGAGGGCGATGGCTTCCGGGATACCATGATTTCCTGACAGCAAAGAAACATCCTTCAGGCAGTACACGACGAGGAGTGCGAAGACAGCAGATGGAAGCGCTTTCCCCAGATAACGGATGTAGGAGGGAAGAGATGCCCCCGGCTTAAAAAGGAGAAAAGGAAGGGAGCGAGAAAGCATGGAGGCGAGAGAGCAGAGTGCGATGATGACGCACTGCTGCCAGAAGGGAAGCGGGCTCATCAGAAGCCTCCTTTCTTTTCCAATGGCTTACGATACAGTGTCATGATGAGGAGCATGAGGCCCATGGCGGGCAAGATGAAATTCTCTTTTCCGAAAAGAAGAAGGCTGCCGATGGAGGAAGAGAGTCCGATGAGAGCCGTGTAGTGCTTCTTCTCTTTCATCCACTGCTCCAGGAAGATAACGAGGAACATGGTCGTCATGACGAAAGAAAGACCTTTCGTATCAAAGGAAATAAGGCCGCCTAAGAGACCGCCGATCGCTGCACCCGAGCACCAGTACAGGAAATTTAAGAGAGAGACCCAGAAGTAGAACCAGCCTTTGTCGATCGAGTAGGGGATGGTGGCAGAGTAGTTCAGCGCGAATGTCTCATCACACATCATATAAATGAGGAAGGGCTTCTTCCAGCCGGTGCCGGCGTATTTCTCCAGCATCGGGATCCCGTAGAAGAGGTGACGTGCCTGTACGGTGAAGGCGACGACGAATGTCTCGATCGGGGCAAAGGAAGAAAGCAGCATGGAGATGGTGACGAATTCCAAAGAGCCGCCGAAAATGATCGCGGCCATCGCCATGGGATAGACCCAGGAGAAGCCGAGTGTATTCATATAGAAACCGTAAGCAAAGGCGAGAAACCAGAATCCCGCGAAAATGGGGAGTGTCAGTGGAAAGGCCTCTGCCAAAGCCGCCACGGCGGCGCCATTTTTCCTCATCATAAGAGTCCTCCTAAAAACTGTTACGATGGATGAGAG
>JAIJLI010000436.1 GCA_022722495.1 Dialister sp.
GATAAACCGTCATCTCGACCTGATTTTCTAGGTAAGACGCCATATGGTTGATATTCAGCACGGCAGAAAGAAAAACACCTAAGATAAACATAGATAATGTCACAGTCAGCACAGAAGCAATGGCCATGAAACGATTTCTGAAAAGGGAGCGGAATGTTTCACCCCAGAAATAGGATAATGAACTAAACATTCAGGTCATAGCCTCCCTTTTTCACATCATTCACAATATGTCCTTCTTCGATCATGACGACACGTTTATGCATCGCATTGACCAGATCCTTGTTATGGGTGACCATGATGATGGTCGTCCCCATGTGATTGATCTCGTTGAACAACTTCATGATATCTTCCGAGGTATTCGGGTCCAGATTGCCTGTCGGTTCGTCCGCGATGAGAAGGATCGGCTGGTTCACCAGAGCACGGGCAATCGCCACGCGCTGCTGTTCGCCACCTGAAAGCTTGGAAGGGAGCTCTTTCTCCTTTCCAAGCAGTCCGACCAGATCCAGCACACGCTGTACCTTCGGCTTGATCTCACGGCTCTTTGCCCCTGTAACACGAAGAACAAAGGCAATGTTTTCGTATACGGTCTTCTCGGAGAGCAGTCTAAAATCCTGAAAGACAATCCCGAGCGTGCGCCGATAGTATGGAATCTTGCTGGATTTCAGCTTATTGATGGTAAGACCATTGACAACGACGGTGCCCTCTTCCGGCACCAGCTCATGCGTCAAAATTTTAACAAATGTCGATTTACCGGCGCCGGAAGGCCCCACGATAAAAACGAACTCCCCTTTGTCGATATGAATATTAATGTTACTGAGCGCGGTGTGTTTTGCATCGTACTGCAGGGACACCTGATCAAACGTAATCATTAAATCCTCACTTTCTGGCGATCAATATTTCTGCTTCTTCCGCAATATGTTCCGCGGTAAGACCATATTTTTCGAGCAGATCATCAGCCGTGCCGGATTCACCGAAGGTGTCTTCCGTTCCAATCATAGCCATCGGCACCGGTTTATGAAGACAGAGCACTTCTGCGACAGCGCCGCCGAGCCCGCCTTTGACCGTATGTTCTTCACAGGTCAGGATCGCTCCTGTCTCTTCTGCTGCTTTCAGGATGGCTTTCTCATCGATCGGTTTGATGGAGCTCATGTTGATCACACGCGCAGAGATTCCCTTTTCTTTCAAAAATTCTGCCGCTTTCACCGCTTTAGCAACCATGATGCCGCAGGCGATGATGGTCACATCATTGCCTGAAACCGCTTCATAAGAAACGCCCGGGGTGAAGGTATAATCCTCTGGGCAGATATCATCGCATTTCGCACGACCCATACGGATATACACCGGACCATAGTAGTCAGCGGCCCACTTGATCACCGCTTTCGTCTCAGCAGCATCGGCGGGAACGACGACCGTCATATTCGGCAGCGCACGCATCAGCGTGATGTCTTCGAGCATCTGGTGGGTCGCACCATCTTCACCAACCGTCAGGCCGGAATGAGTGACAGCTACTTTAACATTCAGTTTCGGGTAGCAGATGGAGTTTCTGATCTGTTCATACGCTCTGCCCGCACCAAAAACAGCAAATGTCGAAGCGAATGGAATCTTGCCAGCCGCAGCAAGACCCGCTGCCACGCCCATCATATTCCCTTCAGCAATGCCAGTATCGAAGAAACGATCCGGATATGCTTTGGCAAAAACCTGCGTCTTGGTGGATGCAGAGAGGTCAGCATCCAAAACTACGATATCAGGATTTACAGCACCGAGTTCTTTCAGTGCTTCACCGTATGCGTCACGAGTTGCCTTACCCATCATTCTGCCTCCACTGCTTTAATAAATCTTTCACATTCTTCTTTGCTTGGTGCCTTGCCATGCCAGCCGACCTGGTTTTCAATTTCCGGTACGCCTTTTCCCTTGACCGTCTTCATGACGATCATGGTCGGTTTGCCGGAAATGGTCTTTGCCTCTTCAATGGCTTCATGAAGTTTTTCCATATCATGCCCATCGGTTTCAATGACATGCCATCCAAAAGCCTGGAATTTTTCTCCGATAGGAAGTGAGGACATAACCTCTGTGATCGGTCCATCGATCTGCAGCCCGTTGTTATCTACGAAAGCCGTCAGGTGGTCGAGTTTGTAATGCGCCGCATACATGGCTGCCTCCCAGACCTGTCCTTCTTCGAGTTCGCCATCCCCCAAGATCGCATACACTCTCCAGTCAGCCTTGTCCATCTTGGAAGCAAGCGCCATACCGCAGGCAGCACTGATGCCCTGCCCCAGAGAACCTGTCGTCATGTCGACACCCGGTGTATGTTTCATGTCCGGATGCCCCTGCAACATATGA
>JAIJLI010000437.1 GCA_022722495.1 Dialister sp.
TTCATGAAGACTTCCTTCGGCTTCAGATCTTCTTCAGCATTCGTGCCTGCGATGGCCTGGAGCTGTTCACCCGTGATGCCTTCTGCGAGTGTTTTCTTCATCTGGTCCTGCGCCATGTGGATCAAAAGGTCGGATACGTAGAAGATCGGATCGTCATCCTTGAGACCGATATTGATATCGACCTTCTTGCCATCCTTCGTGTATACGACACCGATCAGTGCGAGCGGGATGCAGGTCCACTGGTACTTCTTGATGCCGCCATAGTAGTGTGTGCGGAAATATACGATGCCATCCTGCTCATGCACCGGATTGGCCTTGAGGTCGAGGCGCGGAGAATCGATGTGGGAACCGACGATCTTGATGCCTGCATGCACCGGTTCTTCCCCGATGACAGCCAAGATCACAGACTTGCCCTTCTGGTTCCAGTACACCTTGTCACCCGGCTTGAGGGAGTCCATATCATAGACCGGCTTGAAACCGGCGGCCTCTGCCTGACGGATGATCTCATCGGCTGCCAGACGCTCTGTGCGTGCAACGTCCAGGAATGCCTTGTACTTTTCACCATAGTCCATGACAGCCTGACGTTCATCGGCGTCCATGCGCTGCCATACAGACTTGGTTCTGCTATATGTTTCTTTCATCGTAAAGCCTCCTTTAGAGAATGATTATCATGTAAGTATTATAAACGGCAGGGAAGAGAAAGACAATAGAAAGTTCGAGGTTCGGGGTTCGGGGTTCGGGATTGTGGTGGCGGCTTCGCCGCAAATACATATGGGACGATGTCCGAAGGTGGTATTCAAGTCACTAGTCACCAGTCACTCCTAATCACTAATCCCTAGCTACCATTCACCAGTCACCAGCCACTAGTCCCCCGGAAAAAGCTTATTCAGATAGTAGGTCAGCACCGCGAAGACCGCCATGACCACGAAGATCATGGGATATGCGATGACTGTCAGCATGATGGAAGATTCGATACTTGTCATAGTGCCTCCTTATGAAAGGACAGGAATCAGCGCGAGGACGAGGCCGCCGGCCACGACGGATGCCACCTGGCCTGCCACATTGACGCCCATTGCGTGCTGAATGATGTAATTGGTCGGGTCCTCTTTGAGCGCCATCTTTGCGATGACACGCCCGGACATCGGGAACGCGGAAATGCCGCATGCCCCGATCATCGGATTGATCTTCTTCTTGAGGAAAAGGTTCACGACCTTTGCGAAGAGGACGCCGCCGACCGTATCAAAGACGAAAGCCACAGCCCCCAGTGCGAGGATCTTCAAAACATCCAGCGTGAGGATATTCTCAGCCGTCATGGTCGCACCGACCGTGATGCCGAGGAAAAGGGTCACGAGATTCGAGAGCTCATTCTGCGCGGTGTCAGAGAGTGAGTCGCAGACGCCGGAGACCTTCAGCATATTGCCGAACATCAGCGCACCGATGAGCGGCACGGAGATCGGTGCAAGGATCCCTGCAAAGAGGACAACCATGAATGGGAAAAGAAACTTGACTGTCCAGGATATCGGTTTCTCTTCGCGGTACGCCATATGGATCCTGCGCTCATGCTTCGTCGTCAAGAGCTTCACGATCGGAGGCTGGATGATCGGGACAAGTGACATATAGCAGAAAGCCGTCACGGTCAAGGGCGCGAGAAGGTTCGTCGCAAATTTCTGCGCGACGAAAATGGTGGTCGGCCCATCCGCTGCCCCGATGATGCCAATGGATGCCGCTTCGTTAAAAGGAAATCCGACGACAGACGCCAGCATCGTCGCTGCGAAAATACCGAAATGAGCCGCTGCGGCAAAGAGCATGACGTACGGCGCACGGATCAGCGCATCAAATTCACACATCGCACCGACCGCGATAAAGATCAGCACCGGGAAAAGCTCATTGGCGATGCCCGCCTGATAGAGGACAGACAGAAATCCCGGTTCTCCTCCATCCGTCGGGATGACCGCAAAGTGTCCGGGGATATTGGCAAGGATACAGCCCACCCCCATCGGGAAGAGCAGCATAGGCTCATAGTCCTTCTTTACGCCGAGCCAGATGAGGACTGCGCCGATGGCAAACATGACCCAGACCGTGGGGTCGGACATGCCCATGACACCGGTGAATAATTCTTCTAAAACTTTTTCCCAGTTCTCCATGAATACCTCCTATATTGAAATAATGAATTGGGACTATGTGAAAAGCGATAGACGCTTGGAATTGGTTCGGGATGGCTCATGGGATGTTCAGTCCCTTGATTCCGTTGGAAAGCTTCGCTTGAATGAGAAATTAGAAATGAGAAATGCGAAATGGTGGTGC
>JAIJLI010000438.1 GCA_022722495.1 Dialister sp.
CCCCCGCTCTTGGCCTGATGAATATGCCAGTGATTGCGGCATCCAGGTTCGAAAGTCACTTGGCATATGGTCAGCGGATCGCCTGCTTTAGAAATCACCTTCAAATAGGAATCCCCGGTGAAATACTTCGCGTAAGCCGTATTCGGCTCGCCCTGCCCAAAGAGGCCGCCGTGCTCTGCGTCCCCATTCTCATAGACTTCCATGGCAAGATGGAAGGCCGCCCATGCATTAGGCCAACCAGCGTAAAAAGCAATGTGCGTCAGAAGTTCTGCCATTTCCTCCTGCGTCACGCCATTCTTTTTGGCTTCCTTCAAATGGTAGGCAAGAGACGCATCTGTCATGCCCTTCCCGATCAATGCGCTGACCGTGATGATGGAACGGAGCTTGCGCGACAGTTTCTCCTCTCGGCTCCACACTTCACCAAAAAGAACATCATCATTGAGTGCTGCAAACTTCGGCGCAAAATTCCCCAGAATGGTGCGTCCTGCTGTCTGTTTAACCATAGCATAATCCTTTCTGCTTACATATTGAATAGAAAACGGACAGGGCAAGAAGGTTCTCCAGAGATAATGCGAGATCCTGCGACTCATGCCCCATTTTTCTGATGCGGTGTCCTAGCCCCTCCGCTCAAGATGATGATACGAAGAACTAAGGAAACGCTGATGCCTCGCAGTCATAAGACACTCCGCCCCCCTGAATTTCCCAATCACCAATCCTTAGTCACCAGCTACCACCTTCGGAAATTCCCGATTGATGACCTCCGCCATCATGCGCTTCATATTCCAGTCGCCGTGAATACCGTCCAGCGCGAGCCAGGTGGGAAGCTCTTCCATCTCTTCAAAGGGCGCGGCGGTATCAATATGGACCTCACCGCGGATGAAAGCATTCACCTCATCGAAAGACGCTTTCCAGCCCTCATAGGTCGGCTCATTAAAAGCCTTCTGGATGTTTTCAGGATTGATCGGCGGCAGCGTCATCAGGATGGGCATGATACCATGCTCGCGGCACTTTCTCTGGATCTCCTTCAGGTCAGAGATCACATCCGCTGCCGGGACACCGGCGCGAAGACTGTTCGTCCCGCCCAAGATGAGAAGGTACTCCGGCGAAAAAGGAAGCACGTCCTTCTCGAAGCGCATGACCATCGCCTCACTCGTATCCCCGCTTTGGGAAAGATTGATCGAAGGAAAGTCCAGATACGACTCATAGCTGTAGGCAAGGTCAGCAGGCCCGAAGGAGAGATGACCGCCGCCGTGAGAAATGCTGTCGCCATAGACAGCCACCTTCCAATGCTTCACCGGATTTTTGATCTCCTGCGGCAGGCTCCACTCACCCACGGGCTTCCCCGTGCTGTCCATTCCCCTGACGCGCCAGTAGTAGGTTCCCGTCCGCGGCGCATCATCATAGAGATCGGTGAGTTCTGTCTGGGCCGCATAGATGCGGTGGACGGATGGCGAGAAGCCATGGAGATTTTCCGGATACTTTGACGTGACTTCGATCTCATAGCGCGCGGCATTCGGATTTCCTGTGTAGGCATAGACCGGATACAGAAGGACGCTGCCATTCCCCTTGCCATAGGAATCGTGCGGGATGGGCGCATTGCGCTCCGTCTTGAAAAGTGCGCTCTCCACATCTGCCGGCTGCGAATAGGGGCCGATGGGATGCCCATCCAGATCGTACGCCCGCACGCGATAGAAAAGAGGCTTCTCTGCCTGTAACTGTCTCATGTCCAGCATGAGGCTATTCGTGTATACCTGGGTATTCCTGTAAATCGCAGTGGCTGCCGGAGCATCCGCTCGCAGGTCTTTGGGGATCTCTTTGAAAATCTCCACCTCGCTTCTGACGGCATTCAGATTCTGCGGCAAGGTAAGGCAGCCGTACGGCCCTTTCTCCTCTTTGATCACCTGCGCGGCGCGGACTTCCTCACAGTGAAAATGCAAGGATCCTGCGGCCATGATAAGTGGCAGCA
The DNA here is from genome assembly GCA_022722495.1 of Dialister sp. Taxonomy (GTDB): domain Bacteria; phylum Bacillota; class Negativicutes; order Veillonellales; family Dialisteraceae; genus Dialister. The sequence continues at coordinate 1,967 of JAIJLI010000438.1, forward strand.
CCGCAAGCACAAGTCCTGCAGCAAGCCGCCTTTTCCATTGGATCGCCATCGTTCATGCTCCTCCCTTCGTTTCTTCTGCCATTAGTATAGGCAGAATGCTGCTGCATAGCAAATACTTATGGATTATGAATTTGGATAGTGAAAAGGCATGAAGCGGGCTAGAAGGCAGGGATGAGGAATGGGGTGTGACTGGCGACTGGTGGCTAGTCGCTTCAATCCCTCCTCAGGCATCACCGTGATTCATACGCTGCGACGCTTCTATATTTTTATGCCTCGCACCACCATTTCGCATTTCTCTTGCAAGCAAGGCTTTCAAACGCAATCAAAGGG
>JAIJLI010000439.1 GCA_022722495.1 Dialister sp.
CTCTTTTTCTTTTGAATTCTTAAAAGACAGAATGCTCCCGTCAATAGAAATATTACATATATCCCCCAAGCCCAAGTGGAAAAATACCATGGGTAAGGGACATCTAATGTGTAAGTTGAAATGGTAGCATATTTATCTGTCATGGGGTCCGTAATACTCAGTTGCAAGGTGTTTTTGCCACTGAGCATAACTGGATATTCAAGCAGATTATTTCCTGTTTTCATTTTTTTCCATTCCTCATCATTCCATTTGTAGTAGAAGGTTTCTCCCTGTGCAGAATAAGCATAAGAAGCTAATTCGATGGAAATATTCTTGAAAGAACTCAGTTTTATAACCTTTTGTTGTGAAAGGTTTGATACTGGAATAAACAAAGAATCGCATGAAATGGCAGAGATAAAGGTCCTTCTGGTATGATGCTTACCACCAAACCTACTTATGTTCAATAATGTAAGGAAGTCTTCTCCTCCAAATATAATTCTATTGTTGTAGCCATCAAAAAAGGCGCACTTAAAATGTGGGTTATTTACATGGTAAGGTGTGACACTCTTATTTTTCTTGTCTATGCACAAAATGCCATCTACAGAAGACACCCATATGTGCTTAGGGGAGCAAACAAAAGAATATGCACTTCCATAAGATACTTGATATGGTATCTTATACTTATTATTTCGTTTTATATCATATTGATAGATAGCTCCTTGGTCAGAAAACCAAATATAGTTTCCGTCACATACAAAGTTATCTAAGTATATGTTTGCCAATTTGTAATCATTCTTTAAAGGGTTTACACATATCAGCCCCAGATTGGTGTTAGCCCATATATTGCCAGCATGGTCTGGTATCATTTGATATACAGATTTGATATGTCCATATCCCAAAAAGTTCTTGTTCGTCAAAGCGTAAGAATGTGATTGACTGTTTTCTAGACTAGTTTTATCCACAACGATAAGACCGCTTAGATATGTGGCTATCCACAGCCTATGTTTTGTATCCTCATAAATGCCATAAATCCAATTGGTATTATTACGTTTGTTGCCTAACTGATAATACTCAAATTGCATAGTCTGTTTGTTCAACTTGGCTATACCGCCATCTGTGGCTATCCAGATTTGGCTACTTCTGTCACGATAAATGGCTCGTATATAATTATTGTTCAATTTATATAATACATTATTTGTACTATACCAAATGGCTTGTTCTTCAGACACATAGAGTAAACCATTCTCTCCACCAAGCCAATATTCTTTGTCGGAAGATTGCAATATACAAGTAAAGAGATTGCCATTTCTGGAATCTACAAGGTCAGTCAACTTTACGTCTTGCATTAATGGATTCTGTTGAACCATAGATATTCCATTGTCAGTAGCTACCCAAAGGTTGTTATTCTTGTCTTGATAGAGTTGAGAAATAAAATTATTACATAGAGATTGAGGATTATGGACGTCGTGCTCTATTTCTTGAAGAGACTTTGTGGATATCTGATACACTAACATTCCTGCTTCTGTACCTATTAATAAACGATTGTTAGCAACATCTGAAACAATGCTCTTTAAATAACTACCTGACAGTTCACAAACAGTTTCTATATGGCGATTGTTTATTTTATAGCTAAGCAGTTTACCGTCTGTTCCCATCCATACACAATTGTTTCTTCTATCACATGCAAGACTGTTTATTATCGGATCCTTCATTCCTGGTAAGTTTACGGAATAGAGATGATGATTTGTCTTGTCATAAATGTTGAGTCCTCCATACGAACCAATAAACAGCTTGTCGGCAACAGGCAATAAGGCATAAACCATCTTATGCTGAAAGTTTTTAGAAGCTATTTTGTGAAGCTTACCCTTCTGTATGTCAAAATACAGCAAGCCGTCGTCACGGGTACCAATCCATAACTTACCATTAAAAACCGCCAATGCTCTTACTGCACTGACCTTATAAAAATCTTGATCTGTGTCTTCAAAATTCCAAGTAAGGAGATTCAATTTATGAATACCATTATCAGTTCCAATATACAAATAATGACCATATTGTACAATAGCTTGTACTGTATTCTCATCAGGCATATTCTTGCCAAAATAACAAAGGTGATAGTTATAACCATTGTAATTGACTAGTCCTCTTTTCGTTCCAATCCAAATCAAACCATTAGAATCTTGGAATATTGCATTGACGACATTAGCGTCAAAAGGTAACTTTATATTGTGAAAGTTATTCCAAGTATTGCTTATGTCGTTTTTAAACAACAGATTAGAACCTTTTACATTTGCTAAGATTCCAAACAATAGGCT
>JAIJLI010000440.1 GCA_022722495.1 Dialister sp.
TCTTTTTACAGCCTTTTCTTGAAATCATGTACAAATTACAGAAATAATTGTATCACTATCAAACATTTTTGGAAAGAAGTATGCATAATTGGACACAAGAAAAGATAAGCTATGCATTTCACTCATAGCTTTGCTATAATTTATGACATACATATCCCAATGAAAGGAAGCATTCATCATGAACCATACCCTCCCCTTCGCCTCCGACTACATGGAAGGCTGCCATCCGAATATTCTCCGTCGTCTTTCTGAAACAAACCACCAGCCCTCTGCCGGCTACGGGCTAGATGACATCTCTGACTCCGCCCGCAAACGCATCAGAAAAGCATGCGCCGCGCCGCAGGCAGAGGTGAAATTCCTCGTCGGCGGCACCCAAACAAATGCCACCGTGATCGACTGCATCCTCCGCCCTTATGAAGGCGTCATCGCCGCCGACAGCGGCCACGTGAATGTCCATGAAGCCGGCGCCATCGAGTGGGGTGGTCACAAAGTACTCGCCCTTCCCTCCGAGGAAGGCAAGCTGACCGCCGACGCGATCGATCACTACGTCTCCGATTTCTTTGCCGACGACAACTGGGAACACATGGTACATCCAGGCATGGTCTACATTTCCCAGCCGACCGAATGGGGCACTCTCTATTCCAAAAAAGAGCTGACAGACATTTCTGCCGTCTGCCGCAGGCACCACCTTCCTCTCTTCATCGATGGAGCCCGCCTCGCCTACGCCCTCGGAAGCGCCGCAAATGACGTCACCCTCGAAGACCTTGCTCGCCTCGCAGACGTCTTCTATATCGGCGGCACGAAATGCGGCGCACTCTTCGGCGAAGCCGTCGTGATCCCTGACCCGCACCTCATCCTGCACTTCTTCCCCATGATCAAACAGCATGGCGCACTCCTCGCCAAAGGCTGGCTCCTCGGCATCCAGTTTAACGAGCTTTTCAAAGATGACCTCTATGTTCAGATGGGGCGCACCGCCGACCTCTATGCAGAAGAGATCAAAAAAGCACTCACCGCCAAAGGGATCCCCCTCTACTTCGACTCCCCCACGAACCAGATCTTCTTCACCATAGAAAACAGCCGGATGGAAAAGCTCAAAGAGACCGTTGCTTTCGGCTTTGGCTGCAAAGCCGACGACAGCCACAGCATCATCCGCCTCTGCACCAGCTGGGCGAGCCAAAAAGAGGATGTAGAAAAGCTCATCCGTATCATCAATGAGCTATAGCCATCAGCCATAGCTTTGCTGCGAGCGATGGATAGAGAGAGCCGGAACAAGGGAGAACGGGAGCAAAGACTCTCCCCTGCGGTATTTTCACTAGGATACAGTACGGAGAAACGCCTTCATCCCGCTCTCCTTCCTGCCTCTTGATAATTTCAAGTTTGCCTAAAAAAATTGATTATAGATACTTGAATTTTACTCTTTTGTATTTTACAATAGCATATGTCATACAAGTCGTTTTGTATCCCATCATACTATTTACAAAAGAGGGACATTTCATGGATCGCAGACAGCAGAAGACCAGAGCCGCTATCTTCGAAGCATTCAGCGCTCTGTTATCAGAAAAACCATATTCAAAAATCACCATCCAGAATATCATCGATCGTGCCAATATCGGCCGCAGCACATTCTATGCCCATTTCCAGACCAAGGACAGCCTCTTAGAGGACATGTGTCAGGAACTCTTCGAGCACATTGTAGACGGTGTCATGAATGACAACCACCCCTCTGACGATCACCAGCATACCGGCCTTCCGGATCCTGTCTTCTGCCACCTCCTAGAGCATATCGCAGAGAATACGAACCACCTGCGCGACCTGCTCATCTCTGAAAGCTCCGACTTCTTCCTGCGCTACTTCAAGGCGAGCCTCTCCCGCCTCATCGCCTCCTACCTCCTGAACCACCACAAGGAAATCCCTGTCCCCGAAGATTTCCTCCTGAATCACATCTCCGGCAGCTTCGTCGAAATGGTCCAATGGTGGGTACGCAAAGACAAAATGCAGGCGACGCCCAAAGAGCTGAACGCCTACTTCCAGACCGTGATCGAACCGCTGCTCTAGGGAAACGCTGATTAAATCGCAGAGGCGCATCCTCTCGCCCCTTCCTCTGGAAGGAGCAGCCGAGCGGAGCGAGGCGGGGTTGGCCCCCACGTATGTTAGGCCACAGGGATTAGAGATCACGAGTGACTTGCATACCACTTTCGGGCATCGCCCCGTTTCGTCATCCTGAGCGGCGAGAAACGTCGTATGTGAGATAACGAATGCCAGAACAGCTGCGACCTCGTCATCGATCT
>JAIJLI010000441.1 GCA_022722495.1 Dialister sp.
AAGTGTTGGAATATCGATAGCATCGGACTATTCAACATAGCACGCTATACCGTTAGCATGCCCCTATTGCCTTCGGCACTTCCCCCGAAGGGGGAAGCAAGACGTTACGTGGCTAACGATTTCCTTAACTTAATAGCATTACCCTGTGGCTGTCATGGCTGGCAAAGGATCTCCCGAAGGGAGCATGGAGTCACCCGTCCTCCGGCCACTCCTTCTCTTTATTTCCCCAGCGCCGCGAAGAGCATATCCGTGAATAGGCCGGCATCGGAATTGAGTGCGACCTTCGCCGTCACAGGATCTTTGCTTTTCTTCGTATTGTGGAAATCGGCCACCATACGCCCGTCGCAGAGGCCGCCTGCAATGTCGATGTCTACATTCGCATCTGCGAGCTCAGTCACGACATTCTCATTGATGAGGTAGGCGATGGCGAGGGCATCGTGAATGGGGGCCATGTGGTTATCGTAACGATAGAGCATCGCGCCGGCGACAGTCCCTGCCTGGTGACGGAGGGCATAGTTATGCTCCGATACATCATTGACCTTAAGGTTGTCGATGCGTTTTTGGACAAGAGCCGCTGCGACTTTCGCTTCCGGTGTACCAAGCTGTGCCAGCTCCCGGCATTTTTCTTCGGAGAGGCACGCACGCCAGGTGGCATCGAGCGGAAGAATGACCTTCGGGATGGCCGAGTCCATGACGATCTTCGCCGCTTCGGGGTCTGCATAGAAATTGAATTCAGCCGCCGGACTGGCGTTCGCTCCGCAGTGTCCGCCGCCCATGATGACGAGCTGCTTGATCTTTCCTGCGATCTTCGGCTCTATACGAAGAGCCATCGCAAGATTCGTCAGCGGGCCGACAGCCGCAACATAGATATCTCCTTCCGACTCCATCAGCGTCTTCACGAGATAGAAGACGGCATGTTCCTTCTCTGTCCGGATCTCGGCTTCGGGGAGCGGGAGAAAATCGCCGTGGCAGTCATTGAGCGTCACGCGAGGAAGGCCGGGCTTTCTCCCCGGGATCTCATTGCAGATGATCGGTTCCTCACATCCGCGATAGACAGGAACGCTTGCTTTCATGAACTGCACCACACGCAGTGCATTCTCCGTGGTCTTTGGCACGATGCGGTTCCCGTTCACCGTAGTCACACCGATGAGGTCGATGGCGTCCGATTTCATCGCCAGCATCATAGCAATGGCATCATCAGAGCCGGGATCGCAGTCAAGAATCACTTTCTTCGGAATCATAGCAGAATACCTCCTGTAAAAGAAATCATTGGGATTAGGTTTAATGGTTCGGGGTTCACCCGTGGATTGTGGATGAAAGTTTTGCTCGAATGAGGAATTATAAATGAGAAATTAGAAATGGAGGTGGCGGCTTCGCCGCGAATATATATAGGGCGATGCCCGCAGCAGTCATGCAAACACGAAAGTGCATTTGTTTCACAACATGTGCACCTGAGCCGTCCCCCGTATCGTCATTTCGAGCGAAGTCGAGAAATCTTTCTTGCACTACGTTTTTCCGACATATGCATCCTGCGATTCACTGCCTGCAATAGAGATCCCTCGACTTCGCTCGGGATGACGATACACGCGAAACGCTATCAAAAATTGCGGCGAAGCCGCCACCTTCCCCGTTGAACCCAAAGAACCTGTTTGAACCTGCTGAACCCATTTCCTAATTACATCGTAAAGATGTACGATGCGATCATGTCGACGATGAGCATGACGAAAAGGAGCGGAGCGGTGCGTTTGGCAAGGCGTATCGGAGCAAGTCCGGCAGTCCCGGCAATCGCGATGAGGGCTCCGCAGACAGGAGACGAGGCTCGGCCGATGGAGGTCGCGAGTTCCATCGGGAGGAGCAGCGTCAGCGTCGGGACGCCGAGTTTCGCCGCGACGGCAGGCGTCAGCGGGCCGAAGGCGAAGAAAGGAGCCGCACCGCTCCCCATGATGATGGCGAAGACATACGTGATCCCGGTCAGGATCGCCATGATGAGAAGTGTCGCTCCCTTCATGTCAGAGATCATATTCGTGAAGATCGTGATACCGCCCAAGATCTTGATGCCTTCCGCAAAGACGGAGGCCGAAATGATGATCGCAACGACGGAGACGAAAACATTCGCCATGCCTTTGAAGATCTCCGCCATATCTGACGGGATCCGGCTCCTGTCTTTCCGGACGATGAATTCGCAGACGAAGGTCACGGCAAAGCCGATAAAATTGGCTGTGATGACGTCGATCTTGACGGACGGCAGAAAATGCGCGGCAAAGACCAGCACCAGCGG
>JAIJLI010000442.1 GCA_022722495.1 Dialister sp.
TACTACCAGCTATAGAGCAAGTACCGTGAATGCAAATGATACACTGACCATGAAGAGCGGAAAAGACACCGATCTCATTGGCAGTACGGTCAGCGGAAACAAAGTGAAGGCCGATGTAGACGGTAATCTAAATATCGAAAGTTTGCAGACCAAGAAAGAGTATAGCGAAGAAAACATATCGGCAGGCATGAGCTTTAGTACAGCAACCGGTAAAACCAGCTATGGCGGTAGTGCGTCCAAAGGAAACATGAAGAGTCACTATGAAAGCGTCATCAATCAGGCAGGCATCCGTGCGGGCGGTGAAGGCTTTGATATCTCTGTCAAAGAAAATACCGATCTGAAAGGTGGAGTGATTGGTAGTGCTGCAAGCAAGGATAAAAATACTCTGACTACTGGCACTTTGAGCTGGGAAGATAAGGAAAACAAAGCGGATTATAAAGCAGGCGGTATGGGTGTATCTTATTCGCCAAATAATAAGAGCAGCAAACTGAACCAGAGAGGACTGACTCCCAATCTGACACCTACGGTAAAAGATAACGCTGATAGTACAACGAAATCAGCGGTGGCAGAAGGAACTATTCATATCACGAATAAAGAAAAGCAGAAGCAGGACATTGCAAGTCTCAATCGAGATACCAAGAATAGCTTGAACCAGTTACAAGAAATCTTTGATAAGACCAAGGTAGAAGAAAGACAAGAACTGGTAGGCATGCTGGAAAAGTACGGCAATCAGGCAATCCATACATATGCCGAAAGCAAGGGCTGGAAAGATGGCTCTACGGAGAAGATGCTGCTTCATGGCGCTTTCGGTGCGCTCATGGGAGACATGGCAGGTGGCAGTGCAGCAACCGGTGCATTGTCAGGTGGCGTAAATGAATATGTGATGGGGTATCTGACCAAAACCAAAGGCAAAGAATGGGTACAAAAACATCCAGATACAGTACAGTGGCTTAGTGCTGGCGTAGGTGCGGCAATTGGAAATTTATCGAAAGATGTATTGACGAGTACTATGGTCTCTTTAAATGCAGCAAAGTGGAATTATTTGGGGTTCGATTTGACAACAGAACCGCTACTGAAGCGGACGCTAAAAAAAGATGATGGTCAAACTCTTACTGATCAGGAATGGCACCAGCTACGCAATGCTTTGATGGATATAGCAGATCAGGCTGATCCATTCGGTTCAGATTTAGACTCCCTAGAAGTTGGAAATGAATTTGCTAAAGAAACGGTACGCCAATATCTTATTGAGCATGGCTTTACCACTGATAGTACTGAAAAATTTATGGACAGTTACGAATTTTGGGCAAGTGATTTACAAGAACGACAAAATCATGATAATTTTTATGATTTGCCATTGGTAAGAGCTACCGCAGATTCGATAAAGGATGCTTCAGATTCAAAATATATAAAGTATGCCATTAATGGTGCCGATTATGTTATAGATGGGCTTCATATTATAGAGAGTGACTATCCGGGGGATGCCGCATATGCATGGGTAGTTGGTGCAGAGACGGCATATATTGTCGGGAGCACCTTGAACTTGAGCGGAAAATATATGGGATTAGCGCCAAAATACCGATTGTTGGGAAGCGGAATTATAGGTGGGTTAGCAGGAAATTCAACGCAAGAGAAAGTGGAAAATGAATTGCAAAATGAGCGTAATAAAGGAGAAAATAATGAAAAAGAAAATAACGAGGAAAGGAAATAGCTATTATGAGAACCATAGAGATTTTAAATTGGCATTCGTTTTATAATTTAGTGGTCATCCTATTGCTCTCGTTCTTTTTTGTTTTCTATAGCTTTTTCTTAATATGCAAGAAATCAATTCCATCATACCGCTTACTGATTTGGATAATTGCTTGCTTGATGATAATAGTTGACGTGGGGATGAATTTACTCTTTTCAGCAACGAATGTTTTTGATAGTTGGCGTTTCCCTTTATTCAGCTGTTCACCTATCTTTTTCCGAATTGCCGCTATGATGATTGGGGGAATAGCATATTTTGCTTACTTTCAATGGAACCTTGTTTGTGAATATAGGCTCAATGATAAACCTGTCCCCAAGGGAAAACAAATTATATTGCAAAAAGTATCATCAATCGCAATGCATGTTATACTTCTATTGCATTTCCTATTGTATGGAATATTCATCCTTCATTAAGGCGGGCGGAAATCTGGCCATTGAAAGTGTACAGGATAAGGACAGCTATACATCTCATAATGAAAGCAAAGGCATGGGATTGAGCATTGGCAGTATGAAGAAG
>JAIJLI010000023.1 GCA_022722495.1 Dialister sp.
GAAAAGTTTGTGTCAAATAGCGGCTCTGCTCGGTCCTTGGTATCTGTCTGCGCCGCCATAACTTTGCAAAGTAAAAAGTTAGAGGGACTTACATAGAAATGCAGTCCATAAAAAAACGAGGTCGAAGAAGAAATGAGGATAACCTTTAGGTATAACAAGAGTTATGCTCTTGCTCAGCGATAGAGAAATATAGGTATATCACAAAACCAGAGTTAAATTTGAAATCAAACTGCCTAGAAAATATTATAGGTGGTGATGATTAAGCCACCACCTACATAAACTAGAGTTCTTCGCTCAGTAAGTCTCCATAGCCAAACAGATCTGTCTCTTTCATCGATTTCTCGTTTTCAATTCGCATAACCGCCTTATCAAAGTATTCTTTGTTTAGTTCAAAACCTATGAAATTACGATTAGTCCGGATTGCAGCGACAGCTGTTGTACCGCTTCCCATGCAACAATCAAGGATTCGCCCCCCCACATTCGTATATGTCCTGATGAGATAAGCAACCAGAGCTACATTCTTTTGAGTAGGATGCCAACTGTCCGGTTCTCTGCCATAACCTTCTAGAATCATACGTGGGTAATTCTCTTCATTGACGTGATATTGCTTTTTGGCAGATTTGTACTCTGTTGTTACAGTGCCAAATTTCGAGTCACCTGCATGAATTACCTTGTCACACTTCTTGACACCCTGCGGATTGTAAATCATTCGCATATCCCCACTCAGCTTTTTGTGATTCATTTTCCCTTTGGAGAATACACTAATGATTTCGTAATCCTTCAGCGGCATATTTTTTGCGTGTTGGAAACCTGTTGTATATGGCTTGTGCCAAATCCAGTCGTACTTGAATTTATCCAAAGCCGCCATTCTGAGTTTCGTCGAGAATGGCTCTGAGCCAAAGAGAAGAACAGTACCATAATCTACCAGGATTCTGTTCCACTGATGCCACAACTTGTCCAAAGGGATAACGCAATCCCAACTCATGCGTATGGATCCATACGGCAAATCAGTTATTATACAGTCAATACTCTTGTCTGGAATATCCTTCATTCCTTCCAAGCAGTCTATATTATAGATATTGTTAAAATCCAACATAGTTCATTTTATTATTTATCTCCCATAATGGGTGGTTAGTTACTTACCAACTTCAACAAACGCTCCGTTTTCAAGCTTATACCAAGTATCAGTCTTTATTCTTTCACCATCAACGTATTCTGTCTTAACACAAATTGGAACATTACGTTTCTTCTCGTCATTCCATACCCATTCTGCAAGCGTTATCCAAGAACCGACCGTCGCTTTTACTCTGGAATTATTACCAGCACACATAATAACAGAATCTCCCCCTATGCTATCAATCTGAGCACAGTCACCGCTAGAACTAATCTTAGCACAGTCACCGCAAGAACCAATCTTAGCACAGTCACCGCAAGAACCAATCTTAGCATAGTCACCGCTAGAACCAATCTTAGCACAGTGACCGCTAGAACCAATATGAGTACAGAGACCGCAAGAACCAATCTTAGCATAGTCACCGCAAGAACCAATCTTAGCATAGTCACCGCAAGAACCAATCTGAGCACAGTCACCGCTAGAGCCAATCTGAGCACAGTGATCGCAAGAACCAATCTGAGCATAGTGACCGCTATCGTCTAACACTCCATCCTTCTTGTATTTAGATGGTGATGTAACATTTTTTAGCCACTCAATGCCGATATTAATGATGTCTGCTAGCTTCAACTCAGCCTTAATCTTGATATGAGAAGAACATACCTTTGTAGATTTTTCGTCTTTATCAATTTTGCCGGATTGCTCTACCTCGGCAAAACGACTTTTAAGCATCTTGTAATAATCCCAAAGCTCTAACGGGTTTTTGCAGGCATGAAAGCCTCGCTTACCGCACTCGATTTCGCCGTCCATTTCATACTCTTTTCCGACTTCAAACTGGAAGTCATGACACTGCATATTCTTATCGAATGCCTTGTATGATGTAATTACTTTGTCATTCATATTTTTTCTTTTTATGCCCGAAGGCAGTTAATAATTGCGCATTATCTCAATTTACCATTCTTTAGGAGAGAACTTCTTTTTGAAGTTTTTAATTAAGCCTTCCAGCTCTTCAAGAGATTCAAAGGCATTCACTAAATCTCCAACTTGATACGCACAATGACCATCATACATACGATATACCTTTAGTCTGGTCTCCTTCTTCATTACTCACCTTCCTTTCTATCGAATTTGTTGCCACAAACCTTGCAAGCTTCACTTAAAGCAAGAAGATTGAAAATAAATCGATCATCTCCCACATAAGCAGCAGCAAATGTGCAATCAATATACCCGACTTCAAATTCAGGATGTTCTTTCTCTGCAAGAATGTCTCCCTCGTAGATGTCTTGGTTCTCACAATCTTTCAGTCCAGTGAACTGACAGACGGTTGAAGGTTCTACGGGGTATGCCCCACTATACTCAATAGGGATTATCATTGCATTACCTGACTTTGATGTTAAGTTGCCTTCAACCCATTCTTGATTATCAAGACGTTTAGCCTTGAACTTGATATTTTCTATTTTCATATTATCTATATACTTAATTAAAATTGAAGACTTCATTACTACTTGAAAAAGTTTTTGTCTTGTGGTCTATTTATATAAAAGTCTTTTGATTTTTCTTTTAACCACAAAACTTTCCACGATACAATGAATGGAAAAAAAGAGACCAAACATCTGTATGAAGATTAGAAACATACCAAGACTTTTTATGAAAACCAAACCGCTGTATTTCCATCCAAGGTAAGCAGCTAGAATAACTTCGCAAACCATAAATATGCCACTTGTAAAGCTGAAAACGAATGTATAGACGTTCTTCTCTATAAAGTTCATCTGTAAAATTCTATTAAGAGGGTTCTCAGTTTTATGCGCTAATTTGTATGCTTTCTCAGCCCTACTTATGCATTGTTCTATATATTCCCACTTGCTTGCAATAAATATTATTTCAGAGATAGTCATATCCAATAATCCTGCTACGGCAGCAATATTACGAACAATAATACAGTCCTCACAATATAGCCAAAGTCCTACCCATAGGAGTATTGTACTCATGGAAAGTAAGTTTAAATATTTTTTTTTCATTTTCTCATTCATTTAAATTTTGATACGATTAAAAATTCTCATTAAGCTTTGACATTTTCTGATTTCTAATCTTAGAATAAATATCTTTGAAAAACATACAGTCCCAGAATTTTGATATGGGAGCATCATATTTTTCTCCAAAGAAACCAGAAGCACAATTTACACTGGTCTGGTTAAATGCAATTGCCTCTATATTTCTTATGCTATGAGTTTTAACATAACCACTCAATGCCTGATACTGCAGTGGATAATTACCTCCGCACTCATCAGCGACAGCTTTAAGGCATTCAAGATAAACCGGTATATCTTCGCCGAGAACCTTTGCAAAATCAAATGTAGAACGGAAGACCATCATTTCCTCATAAGTCAATCGGGAATCATATTCCAATTTTCTTATCTCATCATATTCAGAAGCAACCCAACGACTAACATATTCACCCCTGCTATTTGCTTCCTTAACCCATTCCAGATTCAACGGTTTGCCATCCTCATCGACCGGAACATAAGAAGGAAGGTATTTCTTTTCAAGAAACATCCAAAGGTGAGGCATACCACCCCAGGCATTGGGAACTTCAATAGCAAGCTCCCAACATCTATTATACTTCTTTTTAACGTATATTTCAAACATTACTTGTTCTTTTTAAATTCAACACATTCATCCTTCCAGGTCAAATTCCGCCCAATAAGCTTTACTATTGTACCTTTAGGCAAATCTATTGAATGCCCTTTATAATAAGCATTACCTGTATCTTCATTGCGCCCATCATGTTTAGGATACCATTTTCCGTAGTTTTCACCGACGTATGTTGTACCCCATATATGATTTCTATCTTTTTGTGTATTGCCTCTGAACGGTTTTACATTAAAGATTTTCTCTGCACCGTTTTTATCTACGGCTAACCATGTTCTTGCCATAATTATTTCTCCTTAAGTTCTTCTATTCTTTTATCACAGTTCTTTATCTTGCGCATAAAGAAGTCCTTTTTCTTCTCCAGAACAAAAATCGAGTCATACTCACCAACGTAATAATCTCCACCTAACAGTTTGTTTACGTGTATTCTTACGACTTCCTGTGACCAATTTTCTAGAAAAAGAAAATAGGTTTCACAATGTGGGTGTATCATGAGATATTCATAGTTTTGAACTTCATCATTCTTGATGAACGTTACTGAACACCCTTTCGATAATTGCGTTATATCTTTCAATATTTCCATATCTGTTCTTTAATGTTATTAATCAATTTTCCTAATGGTTTCAAAAACATGACCCCATATTTTTCTTTCTATTTTAGAGGGAGTTCCATCTTTCTTTACCAGATTTATTCTTAAATCAATATTGCCAGTGTATTTGTCATGATCTGTTTCAGGACAAATACTTGAAATAAAACCAGCGTCATACCATTCACAGCTAATTTTGTCGCCTACCTTAAATGGCAAGCTTTTGATATATTCCATCATATCAGAACGAATCTGATTGTTGGCATTTTCAATAATGTTTTGCTGTTCTGCAAACTTTGCTTTTAATTCTTCTTTCGTCATGTTTCAATATTTTTATTAATTTAAATGTACTTTTTCTATTGCCTTGAATATTTCAAATGCAACCTGCGGTACCCAAGCATTACCATAAGCCTTTATGCTTTCTTTTCTCCACTTTGCGAAAGAAATGGTAAGGCTGTCCACATCAAAGGGAATCCCATCATTTCCTCTACATATAGGGGATTGAGTTGGGAAGTTTTCCCAGCTGTTACCTTTTTGGAAGAAGGAGCAGGAATCATTCCGTTGCATGCCATAGCAGTAAGACTTTTCCCCATCTGAGATTTGGAATTGAGTTTCTTCGTGAACTTCGTCGCTTCCGAAGCACAAGGAGTTGGAAGAAATCCCTGTTTTGCAGCAAGTGCCAAGGTCGGTCTCTCTGCGGCATTCGGTGATAGACTTTTGTTGGTTCTGCCTGTTCCCTTGTCTAAAGCCGTCGGTGTAGGAAGAAGTTCCAGAGGAAAAAACTCCGTCTTTCCTTTTCTGTTGCATTGTTTCAATCCCTGAGTCTGTACGGTGGGCAACAATCCAGATACGATCTCTTCGGTGGGGAGCTCCGACGGCACAAGCTGGAATAACAAACGGTTGGACTGAATATCCTGCTGCGTTAAGTTCCTCGCAGATTTTTTCGAGCGTGAACCAGCTTTCCTCTCTGTATATGTAATTCTCTTCGAAAAGATCATCTGTCCTTCCCACTTTAATCTCTTCACAGGACTCAACCATTGTTTTGATTCCAGTAACGTTTTCACCAACGACCCAAGTGGGGTTAATTTCCCTAATTGCTCGTAGCATCTCTGGCCAGAGATAGCGGTTATCATCCGCTCCCCTTCTTTGCCCTGCAAGGCTGAAAGGCTGGCAAGGGAACCCTCCTGTGAGAACATCGACCTTACCATTCCATTGTTCAAAATTTGTTCTTGTAATATCTCCATAACTTATAGAATCTGGGAACCAATAATCTAACACTTGACGAGGGAAATCCTGGATTTCACAGTGGAATAAATTAGTCCACCCCATCCATGCAGCAGCCAGTTCTGCTCCCCCTATACCAGAGAAGATACTTGCGTGAGTCATATCAGTTACTTTTTAATCTACTTTTTAATCTACTTTTAAACTTTTCAAAAATGAGCAGCTGTAAATAGCTTTTACGCTGAATAAAATAGCATTTTGATAATACATATAAACATACCTATATATTTGCATACGTAAATAAGTGAATAGATATATACCACTATACATATATAACGATATAGGTATATACATCTATACCTATATATATACATAAGTCAATAGGTATTATCTTCTACGCCCAGGACCACTACGTCTCATCTTACGAGCCATAGAGAAGCACCGGTTCCAGAATGCATATTCATCTTCATCATCACGTTTACCCCAATCTCCTGTTGGACCTCCTCCTCCGCCACCGTTCTTCGAAATAGCAGTTGCGTTATCCAGATAACCGAGAAAGAGATTGGTTGCAATCTGAGCCACTTGCGTTCCATCATCAGCCATTTCCATTATGGCTGAATTTTCAGAGAACAAAGGACTGTTGACCCTTTCAACGAACGATCTCTGTTCGGGAGATAAGGATGCCAGGTTCCTGCTATATTCCTGCAACCTGTTTTGAACATTGAAGGAAGAAGAAGAATAAAGCAAAGCTTGACCTTTAAGGAAGGTTGATTTGTTCAAATCTGCCCTTTCAGTCTTGAGCTGAGACTTCACATTACCTAGAGTCTGCTCTTTTTTTTCGATTTCCTGCTGAAGGTTATCAAGTTTTTCTTGCGCAACTTTCAGCTTTTCTAACTTGTCAGCTATTTTCTCTTCACCTTTCTGAATTTCACGTTGCAACAAAGCACTTTTCTGCGCAAACTCTTCTTTCGTGATTTTACCAGAAGCTATATCCTGCTGCAACTTGGAAAGCTCCTGTTTCAGTTCTTCCTGTCGCTTTAAGAGATTTTCTATCATAGTATTCAAACCTTTTACACGAGCGGTTGAATGTATGATATCCCTTTCCAACTGGGTTTTCTGTTCTTTCTTCTTTGAAATATCGCTAGCAAGCATCACGCTTTCTTTCGTAAGATTGTCAATTTCTTCTCTCCAGCGAGAGATTTGCCCAGCCATTTCTACGAGTTCAGCTTTCATCTTCTTGCTCATTTCTGCACGAAATTCCGCAGTAGTTCGATGTTTTGCACCAGTACGTGTAATATCTTCACCTCTTTCAAGACCATACTTTTCGTTGACCTTAGATAGTTCATCATGCAGCTGAAGCATCACTTTGCGATAAACATCTTTGTTGTTGACATCACCCACCCAGAACTTTCTCCAAGAAAGCTTGTTGTCAACAACCGGAAGAAGCGTACAATGTATATGAGGATTAGTTTCATCCAAGTGAACAATGAATGCAGCAATATTATCTTCCCCATATTTATCACTCATAAATTTGTACATATCAAGAGCCCACTTCTCTATTTCCGGTTTGCGAACTATATTGGAATTATTGGAACCTTTTTCCAAGTTAACTTTCTGTTCCCCAAAAGCAAGGCGATGCATCTGATCCCTAGAACCGCCAATAATGATGTTTGCAACCGTCCTGTATCTTCCATCAGGCAACCCTGCATTAGGGTCTTTTATCTTCCTTCTTCTAAGGCTTTCTTTTATTCTTTTTGGTATCGATGTAGCCTTATCAAGATGAGTCACAATACCGCCTTTCGCTATCTCAAAGTTCAGATGTTCTCTGGTCGGATCAAAGTTTCCGGAAAGCTTAGCAAGATAAGCTCCCCGGAACGCAACCCGAAGATGCTCGTTACTTTGCGATAAAGTCATACCTTTGCCAGGTTGAACATCAAGTACCTGTTTTGCCATATTATAATCTTTTTTCAAACCATTGTAAAACATAGAGGGAAAACAGCCTAAAATTTAACACGGCTTGCCGCACGTAAGTCCCTTTGTAAAAGGGTGTTAAATTCAAGTTTGGGTACCAAACTTGGTATTAGGCTACCCCCCAACGTAAAAACCACCCCTTCATGCGCAAGCGCATTGGAAAAAACCTGCCCTTCTGGAGTATCTTTTACCGCAGGTGAAAAATACTTCGAAGAAGACCTAAAGAGAAACCTGGAAAGGCCTCAGGGGGCTGAATAAAAACTAAGCTGACGAGTTATCAGCGCCGCTCTCAAAATCGGTCTTGGCGAATATATGGGGCTTAATAGTTACTCTGTTGCTATTAATGACCTTCTCGACAGAAACAATATTAAGCTTCTGAAGCTTTTCAATGAATGTAATAACACTTGGGCGACTCCATTGCCAGAACTTACTCAGTTCTGTATAATTGATTGCCATTTCATCATCAAGCTCCTTTGCTGCTAGATATCGATCTATGAGATCATAGAATGCTTTAGTTTTAGAAAACTTCGAAGCACCTATTTTGTTCATATAGTCTTGAGACAAATATTCGACCAAAGAAATAGGAATGATTATCTTTATGGAAATATTCCTATTAAAAGAAGTTTTATCATCTGTATCTTTGGTATGAAATATATCTGACATTATCATATTTCTTATTTTTTATACCTTTATAACATCCTTCATTACGATAAAGGGTTATTAACCTTTACACCGTTTACTCTTAATCTGTTTAAGAGAGTAGAACCTATGACTTTTTTGTTTATCAAAAGCCGGATAAATCCAACTTGCAATCAGAAAAACATATAAGAGCTCAGTAAAAAGAAAGCCACCACCATTAGGAGAGAAAAGAGCAGAGAACATAACTATCAGCATAGCCTTTTGAACCTCAACGGTTGTATGTATGCAAGAGAGAATGCAATCTGCAAGTCTTTTATTGAACCAAATCATAGTTAGCAGAAATGCTATGAGATTCGCTAGAGGATTATTGAAGAACCATCCAAGACCGAAAGACACGTTAAGGTTTTCAAAAATGACATCGAAATAATTTGCATTCAGCATATTATTTACGGAATCATTTTGAGCTGTTGCAAGAGCATATGCTTCTTGCCCAGCTTTGTTATTTACGACCTGTACACTTAGCATAATCATAATCAGTATTAATCTGAATAAATGGCGATGCTTAATACTAACAGACATCCTACGTAAATAGTTATTACCCATAACCAATAATTTAAGAAACCATTTTCTCCATCTAGGAATGTTCTTTTTCATTATATTTGGCAAACTGCCTATCTTTGTTTTCTGGTTATTTTTGGAGCAAAGAAGATATCGAACTATAAGAGGTATAGCAATAAGTACTGTTGCCACCAACAATTTCAAATATATCCAAATCATAGCAATTCTGTTTACTCCATAAATATACGCAACATATTCTTGTAACTTTGGCTTTCCAGCACTTTCATACTCTTATCAGCAGTTACAAGTTTCTTGTAATTCTGAACTTTAAGCAACATAGCTTCAATGCTGTCAAAGATATGAATTGTTATAGAATCAACAATACCATATTGTAGTGATTCCAGGAAGACGATAAACATATTATTTTCAACCGGAGTAGAATATGCAAGCACTTTATAAAGTTTGTTGTCGTATGATTTTGCAGCATACAAAACATTCAACTTCATAAGTTTGTCAAGCTTCTCAGTCATATCTTCTGCCATAACCTGTGAACGTAACGGAATGACCATTTCAAGAAATCCCTGATGAAGAAACAACTTCATTTCATCCACATTTACCACATCACCAAGATTCCCTTTAAATAGATTCTTGGCATTAAAGACAGTCATTTCAAAGGATTCATTCATAATAGAATCCTGGTTAATATCAATATTCATAATTATAAACTTGTTGTTAAAAATGATTTCATAAAATATGTAGCAAGCACATCTGTCAAATTATTTGCACCATTATTTGATTCTCTTTCCGCACCAAGTTTTTCAAGCAGTTTTGGAAGAGCTTTTGACAGTTCCATCAGCTTATCTTTTTGCTCTGTTGTCAATACAGAAGTAGAGTAATCATCAATAGAAATGTACGGTTGAACCAGCATCCATCGATAGTTGGCTTTCTGATCATTATTCAACTTTTTATTTCTGTTCACATCGTCCTGACAAGTTTCAGCATTAAGGATAATACGTCTATTAAATCTCATAGTTAGATATAACATCGTGCGATCATTTACTTCATTATGTCCCTTGCCTACAATATAATAAAGTCCATCCAACGCCTTACCTGTCATTTCTGTAAGCTGCTGTAATTTTGGCGTAGGAATATAACACAAGTTAGCCATTATAGACCTAAAGCATTTATCTTCCTCTGCAATAAAGGAAAGCAGCTGTTTTTCGTTTCTAATATTACCAGCAAGCTTAAGTATTTTGAAATACTTTGGTAAGGCTTCATCAAGGCCTGGGTATGTTCCATTATTATCCAAATCCCTGAAGAAGCTTTCAGCTTCCTTGTAGGTATCCGATGCTTGTATCTTTTCTCTATTTCTTACAGCATTAAGTTTGATGTACATGACATCAGACAAGCTACGCTGACCATACAATGCCAAACGTGTTATTTCTTTTTTTATGGAATCAGAGGTCATAAAATACGATAAAGCAATCGGACTTTTTAGTGTCAAGCTTGAATCCCTAGCAAAAACACTATAAGCCGAATCTTGAATTTCCATCCAACCAGAAGTCAAGTCAGTAAGTTCTTCGATGCTTACCTGTTGCTTACCTTTTAGTACTTCCAGTTGATGTCTGCACCCTTCAATAGCCTCGACTGGAGTTTTGAAGTCCGGTCGGGAATTACATGAGGACAAAATGACTAGACCTAGCATAAGTCCTCCCATTATTACCATATTACTATTCATATATTAAGTTTTTAAAACTGCTGCAAAAGTATATAAAAATCTCCAACAAAGCTACGCTTTTACAATATTTAACTACACTTATACTTATATTTTAATAAACAAATAGTTATATTTCTATATACGCAAACAAAAATCTGTAAAAACCCACAAAAAAGTGATTAAAAAGTAGATTAAAAGAGTAACACCCCAAAAATGCAATATGACAGAGAATACTGCATAAGTAAATGACTACAAATCTCCAAAGGAATAAAAAAAGGGGAAATTTTAATCAAAAAAAGGCTTCCTTTTCACAAAGGAAGCCTTTTTTGATGTTTTTCTAATAAATACGATTACTTTACCCTTTAATTCTTTTTTGGAAAATAGAAAGCGTGGGGGGTTCCAATCCTCACGCCTTCGATTAATTTAAATGAAAATTTTAAATGAACAGAAGGCGTGGTGCTTAAAAGCGATATTATCGCCTTCTTCGGATGCAACATTACGAAGAAATATTCTCAAATAGCCATATTTTACAATATTTAACTACACTTCCTTCCAATCAACTAATCCTTTACCTAAATCATCCAATTCTACAGCAAGGGCTATTATCTTGCGCTTGTCAGCTTTGAACGGTTCGGCATATTGCTTAGCCTTAATTTGCTCTGCTGCCGCATCAACACCACCATTGTTGCTCAGTTTCAATTCCAATACATAGATGAAGGTCGATGTTTCCACCACCATATCTATTCTACCAGTAGCTATCATCTTTTCCACTTCCACTCGGCAACCGATGGCGTTAAAAATGGTACTCAGAATCAGACGATAACGTTCTTCCATATCCATACTAGCAAGTTTCTTGTTGCTGTATGGAACATCCGCAATAAGAGCCTTCAGGCATTTCATAGCTTCTGGTAGATTCCCCATATTCAGGTAAAGATTCAGAAATGCTTGTGATGACTGAATGTCATTACTCTTACGCATGGAAAGGGCAGGCAACACGATTTCGTTCAAGGCTTGCTTTACCTCAAAATTAGGAATGCCAAGAAGGTAAGTACCATTCATATAACCCTTAATAGTGAGATAGCCAGACTGATAAAGAAACAACTCTGAGCCACCACCCGTTACATCTGAAGTTTCTATGGTTGTACCTAGCAAGGCACTATGATCAAAGTCGTTCAAGCGAATTTCCATATCATCAACAAATTTAGGAAGCAGCGAGGTTGCTCCTGATGAAGCCCAGTAATTCTTAAGACTGGAATCAGAAAGGGCATTGACAAGACTAAATGGATTGAATATATCAACCATATTTTCATGACTGAAATGATAACCATCATAGAAAGTCGTTAACTGTGCAATAGCTTCATCGAAAGTCCACTCATTCTTTGCTGCCAATCTTTTGACTTCCGGGGTGAAATCACGGAGAAGTTCTTTTTTCGTGATACCGCAGAGAGCAGCATACTCTGGATTGAAGCTGATGTTGCTCAAATTATTGAGAACAGAGAATAGAGAGATTTGTGTAAACTTGGTAATACCAGTGATGAAAACAAACTTCTCGTATTTATCTTGGGCTTTCAGTACAGAAAACACTTCTCTGTAGATATCCCTACATGCTTCATGTTGCGGAGTCTTCCAGGAATGCTGCAATGGAGAGTCGTATTCATCAATGAGAATAGCCACCTGCAGACCAGTCTTATTGTAAGCCGTCTTTATAATTTCTATCAGACGAGTAGCTAATGGGAAGTTTTCCTTGGCTTCAATCCCATATAAAGATTCATATTCTTGAAAGGTATAGTTCAGATAACCTTTCAGACTTTCCGGTTCTGCTCCTGCCTGGCTCATGTCGAGTCTGATTACAGGACGCTTCACCCATTCCGTCTCCAGCTGCATAATCTTCAATCCCTCGAAGAGTTCCTTCTTTCCTAGGAAGTATGCTTCGAGCGTATCGACAAGAACGGATTTGCCAAAGCGACGTGGTCGGCTCAGGTAATTATACTTCTTTCCCCTATTGGCAAGATGCCAGATGATATCTGTCTTGTCAACATAAAGATATCCATCCTTTCTGATTTCCTCAAAAGATTGGATACCTACAGGCAATTTTCTATCGTTTATTTCTTTCATAACATTCTCGATAATTGCATATTATTTCTGCAAAGATACAAAAAAACGAAATACCCACCAAACAATTTAAGCAGTTATTTCTGTTATATGCACTAAATCTCTTCACTTTTTACTTTACAACAACTTTCTAGTTGTTGTAAACAGCTAGCAATAAAGCCAGAACGATGCCTATAATTGCACTTCCGTATACACCCACTATAGCCCCATAGAAGTGATATTTATTTTGTTTAATGACACAATAGCCACCCCAAACCGCCATTATTAGCCCCAAACACAATATTGCAATATATAATATAACCATAACCTAATCATTTTGCTAGTTCATAAATACCTGGTTCTGTTGTGCAATTATATATAAAATCTTCACACTTAATCAACAGAGCATTTTTACCATAATAGAGTTTCTTCATACCCATTACACTTCCACTTTTGTGGAAATTAGGAAGGCGAGAGATATTTAATCTCTGCCCATCCTCAATATTTAATTTTTTCATTTTAGCCATAACTATATAAATTAATTGGGATAATTATTACAACCGACCTTTATCGTGATACGAATAATAGTTTCCATCACAAATAACAACATGATCCATAAAGAACAATCTCATGAGTTCACATGCCTTTTTTATATTAAAAGTCAACATATCATCAGCTTTGCTTGGATGGCAACTATTAGAAGGATGATTATGAGCCACTGCTATTATTGTAGCATTATTCAATACCGCTTCCTTTATGATAATCCGAACATCAACAGCAGCTTCACTAATACCGCCAACACTAATTGTAATGTCTTTGATAAGATTAAAAGACTGATTCATCAATAAAAGATGAACTTCCTCATGGTCTAAATTCCCTATCTTTGGGTGAAGATAGTTATATATACTAATACTACTGCCCAAATCCGGATTTGTACCACAACGTTCCAACTGATAACGTTTTCCCAATTCAATTGCAGCATAAAGAGCGTTAGCCTTACTATCTCCTACCCCCTGCACAACTGTTATTTCTTCTTTTCTGCTTCTGCCAAGCTTGTGAAGACTTTGCTCCATTATGTTATAAATCTGTCTAGCCTGTTCCACGTTCTTCTGTGTACCGGTACCCAATATCAAAGAAATCAACTCTACTACAGTCAAGTTCTCGTAGCCATTATTGTAAGCTTTGTATTGAGGTTGCTCCTCCATACAAAAGCCTCTATAATCATTCTGTTCCATAATCTATATGTATTTAAAAGTTCAACATTCTGTTAATTCACTCATTCTCGGATATATCGGGCAACCAGATTCCTGTCTAGCCTTTTAATGATTTCTCATTTCCTTCGATCCGAGATTTTTTTTAGAGATACATCGGTCTAAGCG
>JAIJLI010000443.1 GCA_022722495.1 Dialister sp.
GCTCTGTTTTGGTAGAACGGCGCCAGTTGAGGTCGTTATTCCAGTTGTTATTCATACCGCCATCGGCTGCAGGAGCCCAGGTAGCAAACTCCGGCACCACATAGATGCGGAAGAAGGTAGTACCCGGACAGCTCGTAACCTCGGTGTTAGTTGTGCCATTTTTCTGCATAAAGCTGAACGAGAGGTCATACCAATAGCCTTCGTGCAAGTATTGTGCATAATCATCGCAGACCTGCAGGTCAAGCGTACGCTGTTCCGTCTCCTTGTTGAGATGCTTCAAACTGTTAACCGTAATCGTGAAGATGTCTTTCTTTCCCAATACAGCGGCATTGTTCTTCCACATAGGGTCGTTGGTGCCGTCCATCAGCACTTTAATACCATCTTCCGTATTAAACTCAAAAGAAACAGGACCAGAAGAATTACTCAAAGGTTCGGTACTGCTGATTGGTATCTGCAGGAACTTCTTATTCTGCTGCATGTCCTTGAGTTGCGGCAATCCGATGCGCACAATGCGCTGGTCGTTAGGATATTTTCCATCAACGAAACCAAGATTGATACGAGGTCCATCCTTCAGCACCCGGAATTTATATTCGATAGGATCAGGACAAATCTGGTAATCCACATTGTTGATGGTGATGATATTTCCCTTCTTGGTGATAGGCAACAAACAGAGTGTATGCGTACCAAACTCGAAAGTCTTCTTCAGCTGAGAGGTTGCAGCCAGAATCAATTTACCATTGTCGATATACTTTTTTATTTCTGCCTTATAATCTGCACTGATTCCCGAACTCTGCACATCCCAAGGATTAGTACTTGTACTATTCTTATCACGGAAAGCATGGAGAGCCTCCAGGAGCTTAGTCTTATTGAACTCCTCCTTACTACCGATGAACCAATCATATTTCACACCAGTAATGGTGATACCTCCACCCACGTATGGGTCGGTGGTATGCAGGTCTGCATTCATGGTGACATCCGCATTCGTCCGGTCGCAGCTTACTCGATAATCAGCAATCACCTTACTCTCAGCATCACGAATCATCACCGTCTGCTTCATCATTTCAAACGGTTCACTATAGCTGGAGCACACCACGTTTCGGTTTCCCCACATGCTGGCATCATCAGGATTGTCAAAGCTTAAAGACACATAGAGTTTCTTACCTAACGGTAATTTGAAAGCCTTATCTACCAGAATATAATAGGTTTCACCATTCACTATCTCAGTATCACCAGCCTTCAAGTCTTTCTGATAATAATGGAAATCACATTCTCCATATTTCTTTCCACCATTACCATAGTCAAGGTCAACCGGTTCACCCTTTTCATCCACGAAGCGATAGTAAACCTTACTCTTTCCATCACGATCTACAAAGGAGCGAGATTGCAAGCTTTCATATACCGCACGTAATTTCAACTTCACGGAAGCAGCCGTTGTAGCATCATCGCATACAGGCTGATTCTGGATGACATCAACAATAGCACGCTTCTGATAAAAGCGGATATCATCAACGGCATAATCGGCACCTTTTGTAGAAGTACAATAGTTATCCACCGTGACGAGGAATTTGTGAAACTTACGCAGATTCTCACTATCCCGCAAGGTAACCTTGGCATAAACCTGATACCACTTGCCGTACTGATAATTATTCACCACCGTCTTCATGTCGCAACTGGCAAAAGAATGGATTAAGTTTTCCTGCCTTGCCACTCGGTCGCCATTGTCACCATAAAGCTTGAACATAACCTGTGGAGCAATTTGCCCACTTTGCGTCAGGTCAGCTATTGCCGCACTCACGATAAAGGTTGTACCACTACACAGATTGGCAGTAAACTCGGCACTGGCAATCTCTCGGCTCTCATCCGAGGCATCCACATAAAGGAAATAGCCCGCCTGTTTACCGGTAGTCACTCCATAGGTTCTGTCATAGAGATTCATGTTGTCACCATACCACCACTTATATCCTTCGCTTGAAGTGGAGATACCGCTTACACCAGCAGTCTTGTAAACTCCATATTCACCATGAACTGGCGAATTGGTACAATCATTATACCACCACCAACCGGGAGCTTTTGAATAAGCTGCCAAATTCTTATAAACGAAACCATAATGGCGCAATTCCCATTTACTTGGATTAGGAGCTACATTGTTGTCTTTGGTTGGCGCATCGTATGTCATTCCATCCGACAGATTATCAAACGAAATCGGCTCGGTAACTTTTACATAATGATCTTCTATGTAAGAGAG
>JAIJLI010000444.1 GCA_022722495.1 Dialister sp.
GACTTCGACCTCAATATCATGAAGCAGGGACAGGACTTGTATGATGTTACCGCCAGGGTATTGACAGGTATGAGAGATGTGTTCAAGGAGTGCAAGCCTGATGTGGTACTGGTACATGGTGATACTACTACATCTACAGCTGCCGCCCTGGCTGCATTCTATCAGCAGATTCCTGTAGGTCATGTAGAGGCTGGTCTTCGTACCCACAATATCTACTCGCCATGGCCTGAGGAGATGAACCGACAGATTACTGGCCGTATTGCCAACTACAACTTTTCGCCAACTCCTCTTTCTGAAAGCAATCTCAAGGAAGAGAAAGCGCAGGGAAAGATCTACGTAACTGGTAATACTGTGATTGATGCCCTGCACATGGTGGTGAATAAGTTGAAGAACGATGAGTCTTTGGCGAAGGAGCAGGAGGGTATCCTCAAGAAGGCTGGTTATGATGTAAACCGTCTTGCTGATGGCAGAAAGCTGGTATTGATTACCGGTCATCGCCGTGAGAACTTCGGTGAGGGCTTCATTCACATGGTGACTGCCATCAAGGATTTGAAGAACAAGTATCCGGAAGTGGATTTCGTTTACCCAATGCATCTGAATCCGAATGTAAGAAAGCCTATCCATGAGGTGTTTGGTGAGGACTTGAGCAACCTAGGCAATATGTTCTTCATCGAGCCGCTGCAGTATCTGGAGTTTGTATATCTGATGGAGAAGGCTACCATCGTACTCACTGACTCTGGCGGTATTCAGGAGGAGGCTCCAGGATTAGGCAAGCCTGTGCTCGTGATGCGTGATACCACGGAAAGACCGGAGGCTTTGGCTAGCGGTACGGTTCACCTGGTTGGTACCGACTACAAGAAGATTATGGATGAGGTAAGCACCCTGCTGGAAGATGAAAATGCCTACGAAAAGATGTCAAAGGCTGTGAATCCTTATGGAGACGGTAAGGCTTGCGAGAGAATCGTGAAGATACTCGCTGAATAAATAAAAGTAAAACAAATTAAAATTAAATGATATGATTAATGTAATAGGTTTAGGTTACATCGGTTTGCCTACAGCCTTGATGATGGCTGCACACGGTGTAGAGGTGATTGGTACTGACTATAACAAGGAGTTGGTGGATACTTTGAATGCTGGTCATACTACTTTCAAGGAGGATGGTCTGGATGAACTTTTCCAGAATGCGCTGAAGGCTGGTATCAAGTTTACCACTGAGTATCAGGAGACGGATATGTATATCGTTTCTGTGCCAACCCCATACGACAAGTTTTCTAAAAAAGTTGATGCATGCTATGTTGTTGAAGCCATCAAGGATGTGA
Organism: Dialister sp.; assembly: GCA_022722495.1. GTDB lineage: Bacteria > Bacillota > Negativicutes > Veillonellales > Dialisteraceae > Dialister. The sequence goes on from JAIJLI010000444.1 coordinate 1,320, forward strand.
TGAAGGTATGCCCTAAGGGTGCTACGGTTGTCATAGAATCTACCGTAAGTCCGGGTACTATCGACAAGTTTGTCCGTCCAGTGGTTGAGGAGAATGGTTTCGTTATCGGTGAAGATATCAATCTGGTGCATGCACCTGAGCGTATCATCCCTGGTAATATGGTATATGAGCTGCTGCATAACAATCGTACCATCGGTGCTGACTCTAAGGAGATTGGCGAGAAGGTGAAGGAATACTACAAGAGTTTCTGCCAGGGTGAAATCGTGGTTACGGATATCCGTTCGGCTGAAATGACCAAGGTGGTGGAGAATACCTTCAGAGCTGTAAACATCGCCTTTGCCAACGAATTGTCTCGTATCTGCCGTCACGACAATATGGATGTGTATGAAATCATCAAGATCTGCAACATGCATCCTCGTGTGAATATCCTGCAGCCTGGTCCGGGCGTGGGTGGTCACTGTATCTCTGTGGATCCTTGGTTCCTGGTGGGTGATTATCCTCAGTTGGCTAAGGTAATCGATGAGTCTATGAAGACCAATGATTCGCAGCCTACCTTCGTATTGAACCGCATCTATGAGATTATGAAGGAGAACGGTATCACAGACAACCGTCGTGTAGGTCTCTATGGCTTGACCTATAAGGAGAATGTGGACGACTATCGTGAGTCGCCTACCTTGCAGCTCCTGGAGGCACAGGAAAGACATCTGGCTAGACCATTGAAGTGTTATGATCCTTTCCTGGAGAATCATAAGATTGCTGAGAATCAGTTTGATAATTTCGAAGACTTCCTGAAGGATATTGATATGGTGGTAATCATGGTGAAGCACGACCATATCAAGCAGAACTGGGATAAACTCAAGGGTAAGGTGGTAATGGATTGCTTCAATATCTGTCCACTGGAGGGAGTTTATCATATCT
>JAIJLI010000445.1 GCA_022722495.1 Dialister sp.
GATCTGTGCTGCACTGTAACGGAGCTTTGGCGAAACAATCGCGTAGATCACGTAACCCATAGCGGTGACGAAGGCACCTTCCAGAATGACGGTCCAGCCGCAGCCGTAAACCGCATATACACTGTAGATGCCGCCGATGATAGCAGCGATGTTTGCGATCTTTGCTTTTTCCGGCGGTACGCCTTCTGCTTTCTGCAGATCAGAGACAGCACCCATCGCGAGGAGATAAGGGATGAGGTTGATCATGACCGCGAGGTTGATCAGGATATTGAACTGTTTCAGGAGAGTCGGGCTGATGGTAGCGAGCGTCATGCAGAGCTGGATGCCGAAGAGGCAGGCAATCGCTACATAAGGCGAACGGAATTTGTTGACCTTGGAGAGGAAGCGCGGGAAAAGGCCGATGCTGGAGGCTTCACGAGCTACTTCCGATACAGTGAACTGCCATGCGGTCAGAGAGACGAAGCAGGAGCAGACAAGCATGCAGGAAACGATGTGGCCGACAGTGTCGCCAAACATGGAGGCATACGCAAGGCCGAAGGGTGCACCGGAGACCATGAGCTGCTGGTAAGGTACGAGTCCACCAATGATAGCCGTCGAGGTGGTGTAGCAGGCACCGGCGAGAAGCGTCCCGGCGAGGACTGCGATCGGTACGTTCTTTTCCGGATCTTCTACCGTATCAGAATTTGCACAGGCAGTTTCAAGACCCAGGAACGCCCAGATAATGACAGCAATGGAGTCTTTCATCGCCGCATAGAATGGCACATCGGACGGATTCCAAGCTTCTCTGTAGATGCTTGCATCGAAGAAGAAACCGCCGGCAAAGAGGAGGCCGATGACCGGAGCCACGACGCAGATGACACCGAGAGAGGTGAATTTGCCAAATTTCTTCGGACCGACCAGACTGATGGTCGCTGCAAGAAAGAGAGTAGCAATAGTAGCGAGGCAGACTTCGACCGGCGAAAGGTCAAAGCCGAAGACATATGAGCCGTAGCTGACGACGCCGCTTGCGATAGCAACATTCGCAATGATGAGGGAAATCGTATAGCAGAAGTTAGAGACGAAATTTCCCGATCGCCCAAAGCGATACTCTGCATAGCCGCCCATGCCGCCGACCTTCTTTGTGAACATGCCGCACTTGGCAAATGCATATGCGAGGATGGTCGCGCCGATTGAGGCGAGGATCCAGGCGAAAATAGAAACTGTCCCGACTTCAGCCAGTGTCGCTGGCAGAAGAATAATACCGGAACCCATCATGTTGATGGCTGTGACTGTTGTGAGTTGTACCACTCCCATTTTTTTGCTCTTAGACAAGGTTTGTTCCCTTCTTTCTTAATCCAACTCATGACGATGTCATGATGGGGGAAAAATGTTGTCCCGGACGTCTCCGGATGATGCAGTCTGAAATCATCAAGGCATGCACGAGCCCTATTTGCTTTCGATAACGGTGAAAGAAACAGGGCATAAAGAAAACCTACCGGCCACAAAGTGACCGATTCGCAGCTCAACTGCCGAAGCAGGGCGCGTGAATTTTTATTTATTGCAATATACCATAATCGAACCCGTATGACAAGACTTTTTTTGAAAAAATTTGATATTTTTTTCAGGGCAACTCCTATGAACTTTTGAGGACTTCAAAGAAAAAAAGAGAAAAACAGAAGAAAATGACAGCTATCACGGATTGGCATGGATTGGAATGATAAATCAGAATGTATCATGTTTTTTACTACAAAATTTTCATAAAACCTCAAACTGCCCTTTTTATCGTCCTTCCGAGGTTTTCATCAGAAATCAGTTTATGAATATTATGCATATTCATGTTGGAAATATGCAATTCTATACGCTTGCATTTGAGGGACTCTTTCTGCAGTTTATCCTCTGAACACCTGAAATGGGGTAAAATTGCCCCACAATGCCTCTCAGTGACAAAAATGATAAGCTACATGAAAATGGAAGCCTTGTAATTGAGAATAAATATATTTTATTACCCGTGGTAAAGAAGAAATCTATAATGTGAAAGGTACAGGGCTTTCTTCTTTCTTGCCGCACCTTCCCATGGACTCTTTTGCATGGATTGGACCCGCTTTTCGCGTTTTGTAATGAACCCGCTTGGTGGGGCTTGGCCATCAGTCCCCTTAGTGTAAAATTTTACTCGGTAGGGGAATTTTTCCAGGAACAATAAAAGAGGAAAGCCTCCCTTTGAGTGGAAATGTTATAATTTCCGTGGAC
>JAIJLI010000446.1 GCA_022722495.1 Dialister sp.
CCACAGGACATTGTAGCCCTGCATTCTCTTGTAACGGATCAGAATATCCTGCAGGGTATTGTCGAGCGCATGCCCCATGTGCAGCTGGCCGGTGACATTTGGCGGCGGCAGCACGATGCTGTACGGTTCTTTTCCTGAATCTGGTTCATCATGGAATACACCATGATCTTCCCAGAAGTTATACCATTTCTGTTCGATCTGACTGGGATCGTATTTTCCCAGATCTTTCATGTCTTCTGCCATATCGTTCACTCCTACAATAAAAAAATCTCCTTCATCCACATAGGACGAAAGAGTGCTTCCGCGGTACCACCTAAATAATCAGTAACTGATCGCTCATTCGCGCGTAACGTGCGCCGCGGACAGATCTCGCTGTCAGCTCCGGGGTGACCCGCTGTTTCCTTTCTGCCGCCTTTCCAGCCCCGGCGGCTCTCTGTGAGAAATTTCCCAGCTTCTTCCCATCTTTGCTTGTACATATACGTTAGTATGATAGCAGGATTTAAAGCAAAATGCAAGAGGAAAATGGGAAAGGTTGGCGGGTTCAAGGTTAGCCTCTGGGGCGTACTGCCCTTTGATTCCGTTTGAAATCTTCGCTTGAATGAGAAATTAGAAATGAGAAATCCGAAATGGTGGTGCGGCGCATAAAATAATGAAGCTCCGCGGAATTTTGATAGTGCTTCGCGCTGTCGTCATCCCGAGCGTAGCCGAGGGATCTTTCTTGCGCTGCGGTCAGTATCACATAAGCACCGGTACGGAAACGACGCCTTGGCGCTACGTATTTCTACTTTCACACATCCTTCGTTTAGCGGTCTGCAAGAAAGATTTCTCGCTTCGCTCGAAATGACGATACGAGAGTCTCATGTCTCCTAGTCACTCCTAATCCCAAATCCCTAGCCACTCATCCCTGCTTTCAAACTTCAGGGGTCAGGGTTAGCCAACGGACGTGTCGCTCTTTGATTCCGTTGGAAAGCTTCACTTGAACGAGAAATGAGAAATGGTGGTGGCGGCTCCGCCGCAAATATATATTTTGCAGCGAAGCTGCCACCACAACCTTGAACCCATCAACCTGAACCCTGAACCCATTATATGATTTTCCTCTCCCTATAGATCACGCATGCAGCGAGGAAGAAGCAGAAGGCCGTCGACCAGAAGACCATACCATAGCCCCACTGCATGGCGATGGCACCCGACGCCATGGGGCCGGCGACATTGCCCATAAGAGCGAAGCTGGTCGAGAAACCCACCACCATCGTACGCTTTTCCGCCGGCACCGCCGAGGCAAGGATTGTATTGGCCAGCGGCATAATCATCCCGAGGGAGAAGCCGGTGAGTCCGCGCATGAAGCCCAGCGTCCAGACCTCCGGCATCAGGTACTGGAGAATGAAGTTCACGCCTGTCACAAGAGACGCAATGATGAGGATCCTCGGCATAGAGATCCGCTTAGCAAGGCGCGAGACATTCAGAGAAGAGGTGACGCTCGTGGCGCCTGCGATGAAGATGATGATCCCGACAATCGTCGCGACCGCCATGGCATCTCCACCCATCATTTCCTTGATATAGAGTGGGAGGATCGGACCGATCCCTGTCATCCCGCAATTGCAGAGAAACTGCAGCATGACCATCAGCCGAACGACGGGATTCTTCATAAAGTAGGAAAGCTGCTTCACGAAAGATTCCCGCTCCCTCGCCTGTTCCTGTCCGATCTGCTTTGGCACCATCAGACGCACCGCAGCGAGGCAGAAAAATGACAGAGCGCAAAAGATGATAAAGGGCATGCGATAACCCAAGGTATCGGCGATCATGCCGCCTACGAGCGGGCCGAACATGATTCCCATGACCATGGATGCCTGAAAGACACCCATCGCCCACGTCAGCTGCTTCTTTGGCGTCACATTCATGACAAGAGACATGCCGACGGCGACAAAGCCGCCGGACATGCCCTGGATCATGCGAAGGATCAGAAGCTCTACGGGCGATCGCGTGAAATACATCAAAGCAATGACCACACCCAAGATGAAGAGGATCATAGACAGCGCAAAACGCGGACCCCGGCGATCGGCCTGCATGGACCAGAAAGGCGCCGCGATCGCGACGAAGAAGGGCGTCACACCCGAAATCAGCCCTGCCCAAAACGCCGCTTCTCCCGGGTCCGTGACGCCCAGCTCAGATGTAAGAAAGAGCGGAATGAAGGCAATGACGCCAATGATCGCGATCCCTGTCC
>JAIJLI010000447.1 GCA_022722495.1 Dialister sp.
CTTATCTACATAGAACATATCCTCCTTGCGGATCCGTTCAAATGTCTGAATTCCTATAGGATATAATTTTCTTGCCATAACCAAATGCTATCTAATGAAATCTATTTCAGTTTGTCTTGCCTCAAAAAGTCAGGCTGACCAGACTTCAAACAGATTAATTCACAATTATACTTTCTGCGGAAATCAACTTTCGCTCTTTCAACAACAGACCTTCCTGTGTTTGCAGGAATTTTATTTGCAACAATCCTAGCTTTCGTCCATTTCGTTCTGTTTCGAGCAAATAGGGGAAAAGATAATGTTGCATCAAGCTGTTTCACAGCATGAGCCACATCAGAACCTTTCAGTTCAACAAACACACTTACTCTTTCATCCGTATCGGTTGTTGCAACAATAAGCTTGTCACACTTGTCCTTATCTGCACCTTTTATAATGTTATCATCTACTTGATAAGCCACACAATCCATCGGAGGAACAAAGTTCAGCAAATAAACTGTCGAACGCTCCTTCAGACTGATTTTCGGACATTTTCTAACTTCCTTTTCAGCCAGATAACCTGCCAAAAAATTATTATTCATTGCCATATATCATCTCATCAAGTTCAGAAGATAATTCAGATATTTCATCAGAAAGAGAATCAAGATAATCACCCATGATAAAATGGTATTCATCATCCACGATATTCTCCATTTTTCCTTCATCCGTCATGCAGTATGCCGAATACCATGAAATCGGGATTGCATATTCCAACATATCCCCCATTTTCTCATCCAGCATTTTTTCCTTAGCCATCGCAGCCTTCATCAGCACATTCAGAGAAGTCAGCACATACGGACTATGTGTGGTCATAACCACATAACTATTTGTCCCCGACTGCTCATAAGCCTTCTTGATATTTTTCACAATCTCCTTCACCATCGCAAACTGCGACTTCGGGAACAGATTTTCCTCTAGCTCCTCAATATACAGCTGGGCGAATTTATATCTATACATCTTAGTTCCCTTAATCACATCATCCGCACTGATTTCCTTATTCTCATCATCAAGCACAATCTTTGCCACCAGACTCGTTAAATCAGTAAGGCTCGACTTAGGAATCTTCCCCACCTGTCCGGTCACATAATCCACAAGTACAGCCAAAGGCAAAGCCGACTGGATACCGCTGGAAGCATAAACAGGCGCTATCGTTCTGCCCGCTTTCTCCAACACGATTCTGTCAGTATCCGTAACATTATCATAATAATATTTCATATTATCATCAAAGGGAATCCTCAGCGGATGCTTGATATCATATTTCTTCTTCGCCTCCTGGTATTCCAGGAGATAATTAAAGATCGAATCATAATCAGAGGAGCGATACACCTTATCAATGTTCTGGATAGCCGAAACCAGATTGCGCTCCGAAGGAATAAAACTCAGTTTCGCATTATAGCGCTCAGTTTTGAAATTCGCTTTCTTTCTGATTTTCACATTCGCCTTCACGCCATTCATCTCGATGGTAAGGCAATCACCATCATAAAAGATATAAGAATCGGCAATAAAGAAAGCATCATCGAAACGATGAAACTTCTTCAGTTCTTTCAGGAAGCGGCCATAATGAGTATATTTCTTCAGCAGATTCTCGCCATCAAGCATGATTCGCTTTTCTATCCAGCGACAGAAGCACAATATTTTCATAAAGGTACTTTTTCCCGAAGACTGTTTACCCACAATAAGCATTACGGCAGACAAAGCGATGTCTCCCGTATCAACAATTGGGCCTATATTTTTAATTCTTACCTTAGGCATATCTATAATAATGAATGTTCAAATGCAAAGTTACGCAATAAAACTCAAAAATGCACTTCTTACTTTATCTTTTTATATATTTTTACACATTACACTCATATAACCTTTTCCCCATAAAGCACCACTCCCCCCACACAAACGCAAAATTCCCGGCCCAGAGATTCCATAGAATCTCCAAGCCGGGAATATCTTGGTATTTATATTTAGAGAATTATATTTCCTGTTTCGTCCTCCTGGTGTGCAGGATAACATCCAGGATAAGGTGGAACACAATCCATACCACGATGTCTATGCCCAGGATATACGTGATGTTGATATCCCCTATCAGCGTCACGTTGATCAGGATAAACATCAGCGAGAGCAGACAGATGCTTACCATCACCTGTCTCACCCTCAGTCCGCACCTCAGCAGCTTATGATGGATATGGTT
>JAIJLI010000448.1 GCA_022722495.1 Dialister sp.
CTTTTATTCGGCCTTTTTGCGACAACGGGGGGCATCATGGTGGACGGACGTCTGGCGGGCACACCGAAGACGAATGCGCTGATCCTTTTGGTCGGGACGCTTATGGCGAGCTGGATCGGTACGACGGGAGCTGCGATGCTGCTCATCCGTCCTTTGATCCGCATCAATGCATGGCGCCGGCATGTTTCTCACATCATGGTTTTCCTGATTTTTCTCGTGGCGAATATGGGCGGGTGTCTTACGCCGCTCGGTGATCCTCCGCTTTTCATGGGATTCCAGCGAGGAGTACCCTTTGCATGGACATTCAAGCTGACGCCGATCCTCCTGGTGAATATGGTCATCCTTTTGGCCATTTTTTACCTGATGGATCGACATTATTACAAAAAGGATCTGGCGGCAGGACGTATGCCTGAGGAGATCAAGGTCGCAGAAGGCGAGCCTCTGATCCACATTGATGGGAAACGCAATTTTCTTTACATCGGCATCATCATCATCGGCGTCATTGCCAATGGTTTCCTGCCGGAATATGTACCATTCTTCAAGGATGGGGCAGGGGTAGCGGTCTTTGATGACATCGTATTCCCGTATGCGACGATCGTGGAGATCGCACTGATCCTTCTGGCTTCCTTCCTGTCTCTCCACACTACGCCATATCGTATCCATAAGGCGAATGCTTTCTCCATGGCGCCGATGATCGATGTCGGTATTCTTTTCATCGGCATCTTCATCACCATGATCCCGGCGCTCGTGCTTCTGAAAGTCCATGGCACAGAGCTTGGTATCGATCAGCCGTGGCATATGTTCTGGGTGTGTGGACTCCTGTCCTCCTGTCTGGATAATACCCCGACCTACCTTGTTTTCCTGCAGACTGCGGCGAGCCTTGGCGCGAGCGAAGGCATCGCGACCACCGTCGGCACGGTCACTCCGCTCATGCTGGAAGCGATCTCCGCAGGTGCCGTCTTCATGGGGGCCAATACCTATATCGGCAACGCACCGAATTTCATGATCAAGGCGATCGCGGAAGAGGATGGCATCAAGATGCCCGGCTTCTTCGCGTATATCGGCTGGGCGATACTGATCCTGTACCCGGTATTTATCATCGATACCCTGCTGTTCTATATGTAGGAAATGGGGCGACTCTCTTTGTGGATGATCGTCTCGTGACCTGTGATGAAAGAGGCCTGGCAGTCTGGTCTCTGCGGAGAAGTGTGCTGCAAAATCATTATAAAAGGAAGAGGGGCGCGGTAGGAATGCTGCGCCCTTTTCGCGCTTTTGAATCTGTTGAAACGGACAGTCCATGTGCATGGCCTAGGGATAGGGGGTTCAGGATCAAAGACTGCGAATCTCTGTTTCTCTGCCTCACCGCCTGTCTCAGCCCTAGAACTTGAATTTTTCTATTGCGTTAACGCGCATATCTATGTTACAATAATTTTCGATTTGAATATCACTCATCCAGAGCAGCAGAGGGATTGGCCCAAGGAAGCTGCAGCAACCATTCCGATGGAACCGGTGCTAATTCCAACAGCGCAAGCTGGCAGATGAGAGACTGGACTCTCCCTGCGCGGAGAGATTTTTTAGTTTTAGGGAAGCACCGATCCTGTGATTGGAGCGGTATTTCCATGGCAAAATGATTTTCCATAGAATCCCATCGTTTTTTGAGGAGGAACACTATGTCCAGAAAAGTTTTATTTACTTCTGAATCTGTGACCGAAGGTCATCCTGATAAGATCTGTGACCAGATTTCGGATGCCATTCTTGATGCGATCTTTGCAGAGGACCCGAATGGCCGTGTCGCTTGTGAGACAACCGTCACCACGGGGCAGGTGCATGTTTTCGGTGAGATCACCACCACGGCGCACATTGCTTTCCCGAAAGTCATTCGCGATACCATTCGTGACATCGGCTACACCACATCTGTCTATGGCTTCGATGCTGATAGCGTAGGGATCAATATCGCACTCGATGAGCAGTCTCCGGATATCGCCATGGGCGTCGACAAGTCTCTGGAAGCCAAATCCAATGAAGCCGACCCGTATGATATCGGCGCAGGCGATCAGGGGATGATGTTCGGCTATGCATCGAACGAAACGCCGGAATATCTGCCGATGCCGATCGCACTGGCGCACCGTCTGGCACGCCGTCTGGCAGAAGTCAGAAAATCCGGTGAACTGTCCTACCTCCGTCCGGACGGCAAGACACAGGTCACG
>JAIJLI010000449.1 GCA_022722495.1 Dialister sp.
GATATGCGATGTGCCGACATTGGTCACGATACCGATGGTCGGGCTGGCGATCGCACAAAGCTCTGCGATCTGTCCGAAACCACGCATCCCCATTTCCACGACGCAGACTTCCGTCTCTTTCGTCATAGAGAGGAGTGTCATGGAAAGGCCGATCTCATTATTGAAATTTTTCTGTGTTGCGCAGACATGAAAACGAGACGACAGGAGCGCCGTCGTCATGTCTTTCGTCGTTGTTTTTCCATTAGAGCCCGTGATGCCGATCACCGGTACATGGAAACGCATGCGGTGAAAATGAGCGAGATCTTCCAGTGCCTTCTTCGTATCCTTCACGAGAAACACTGATACATCGGAAGGCAGCTCCGCGGCAAAAGAAGCATCCGAAAGGATGACTCCCGAAGCCCCTTCTTCGCACGCCTTTTTCAGAAAGGCATGCCCGTCAAAATTTTCTCCTTTAAGAGCCAGAAACAAATTGCCCGTCTCGATGGTGCGGGTATCGGTACTGACCCAGTCCATGGACGGCTCCCTGCCGCGCTTGAGCAACTGCGCCCCGCAGGCTCTTTCTATTTCTTCTATCGTAAATGAAGCCATGAATTTCACTCCTTCAGTAGTGTCCTCAAAAGCGAGCCGCACCTGACTCTTTCAGCGCTTTCCTCGCTTCTTCCCTATCGTCGAAATGAATGGTCTTGTCTTTCAAGATCTGGTAATCTTCATGACCCTTGCCGGCGATGAGGACGATATCGTCTCCTTTAGCGAGGGAGATCGCCTTCTGGATGGCGCTTCTTCTGTCGACCACCACTTCCACCTGCAGGGACGGCTTCTCCGCCTTCACCTCTTCGACGCCGGCTGCCACTTCTTTCACAATGGTCTCCGGGTCTTCCGTGCGGGGATTATCACTGGTCACGATCGCTACATCCGCATAGCGGGCAGCAATACGGCCCATGATCGGACGCTTCATCTTATCACGGTCGCCGCCGCAGCCGAAAACGACCAGAATGCGGCCCTTCGTGATCTCCTGTGCGGTCGTCAGGATCTTCTCAAGGCCATCCGGGGTATGTGCGTAGTCGACCACGACGGTGAAGGACTGGCCCTCATCGATCAGCTCGAAACGCCCCGGCACACTGTGGAATGTCTTCATAGCAGCTGCAATGGTTTCCATGGAAATCCCTTCGGAAAGCGCCGCGCCGATCGCCCCCAGTGTGTTATAGATATTGAAACGGCCTGCCAGTCTCGTCTCGAACTGGTAGGTTTTCCCTTCATAGGTCACTTTGAAGGCAGAAGACTTGCCGGTGAACCGGCTGTCAAAGGCATACAGATCTGCCGTCTTGTCGCTCATGCTGTAGGTGTGAAGATCCGCCACCTTCTGATCGACAGCGTCCATCATCACATGGGCATACGGGTCATCCACATTCACCCACGCTGCCTTATTGCCCTTCGTCTGTCCTACGGAAGATACCTTCTCGAAAAGGATGGCCTTGGCTTTTGCATAGTTGTCCATCGTCTTATGGTAGTCCAGATGATCTTCCGTGAGGTTCGTGAAGACGGCATTATCAAATTCCACGCCTTCGACGCGCCCCATGACGAGCGAATGGGAAGAAACCTCCATGCACACATGGGTGACCTTTTCTTCTGCCATCTGCCAGAGCAGACGCTCCAGATCGATGACATCCGGCGTGGTATTGTGCGTCGGCAGCTCCTTATCTCCGATCAGGGCATGAATGGTGCCAATGACACCGGTCTTGTAGCCCGCCTGCTCAAGGATATGGCTCACGACATGGGTCGTGGTGGTCTTGCCATTCGTCCCCGTAAGTGCGATCATGCGCATCTTGCGCGACGGATAGTCAAAGAAAAACGGTACCATATCTTCCATCGCTTTTCTGGTATCTGCCACATAGACGACAGTGACCCCTTCCGCTGCCTTCACCTCTTTGGAAGCCACGATGGCTTTCGCCCCCAGCTTCACGGCAGAGTCCACGAATTTGTGTCCATCCACATGCGCCCCCTCGAGGCAAAGGAAAAGGCTCCCCTCTTTCACCTGACGCGAGTCCGCTGTCACATCCAAGATCTCAATATCTGTAGCGCCTTCCGTGCGCAGGATCGGCGTTGTTTTCAGTAATTCTGCTAATTTTTTCAAAACAGTCACCTCTGGTTTTTTATTTAGGAAGCATAGACACCCCTCCGGATGTCATCCGCGCTTCCTGTCTTCT
>JAIJLI010000450.1 GCA_022722495.1 Dialister sp.
GTTTTGTATATGTTTGTTATACAAAATACGAATTTGTAAGTACAAACCGTTTATTATGTTGATTATATTTCACTTTGTTAAAAATAACGCTTTATATGTGTCAAATTAACACATTGCATTGATTAACAAAAACATTTTGATTGATACATTTTGATGAAATAGTTTTTTTTATTACTTTTGCACCTGTAAACTTACATGACTTGGCTTTAATAAACCTCGACCAAGCTGTGCTATTATTGTAGAGGTTGCATAAGGAGTAAAAAAATGAAGAAGTTTTTCATGGGCATGATTGCCGCTATTGTGTGTGGTACTGCATTTGCAGGAAACTTAAATGAGATTAAGGCTTCAGCAGTATCAGATGATGATCTTAGCTCATCTACACCAGACAAGATTGTATCTACTTTCTATGGTTCAAAGGCTTCATCTAACGCAAACAATCCTTGCAAGGGAGCAACTATCAGAAAGTGCGGAACCATAGAGTCAAGTTTGGTGTCATTTGAAGACCAAACTTTGGTGATGCAGCAGGTAAAGGATGCTGATGGTAACACATTATTTACAAACAATTTCTTTGCTCCATCTTCCGTGTCAGAAACAAAGGCAAATATTAAGCTTGAAACAATGAAATTGGGTGGAACGTTCAAGGCAAATGTGGCAGAATGAAAATAAGGCAAATTTTAGCACTCCTTTTCTTTATGTTTTGCACGACCATATTTGCACAGGGGCGTGATTATATAAATGAAATGGAGCAGAACGACTTGCAAATCAGACATAAGCCTAACACTGAAGGGCTTCTGTCTGATTATTTGCATTCAGCAAACATTAAGGAAGATACAATTTTTGCAATTCTTTATAGTCCTGCTGAATGTTTTAGATGTGAAGCTGCAATTCCTGCATTTTATGATAAACTGAAACGCAATAATCCGAACAACAAGTTATTACTAATAACTGCATATGGGGATTCTAAAACAGCAAGTTGGTATAATTCTAAAAACAACTATAAGGCTGATTATTACATTTATGATACGAAATCAGTTTATAGCAACATCTTCAGTTTCAACTCTGAAGGAATGTACGGATTGTATATACTCAAATTAGTTCCAAAAGAAGGCGTGTTCGTCACAGGTGGACAATATACGGTCTTAGGGGCAGAGTTTGTGAAGCAGTTGGTACTTTGTAAAAAGAGAATTGCTCCTCACATGTATGAATTGGATAAGAAAGACTCATATAAAGAGGTGGCAGACCAGATTGCGATGATAAATGTTCCTATGCCAAAATGGAAACAAACGGACATCGAGGTCAACACGAAAGATGGAGTAGAAATATCATCAATATATGATATTCCCAAAATAGAGAATGGACACCTTTTTTTTAACGACATGCTGAACAATGGTATAATGCTGTTTAATAAAGAAAATGGTTTGTTTAAATTCAAGCGACTCTTCCAAGCAGACGAAGCGGAGAAAAAGAAATTTGTTTCCGTGCCAGATAAGGATTTCAGAAACTTAGTAAAACAAGGACAAGTCTTTTACATAGCATTGTCTGCAAATATGTTGGACTCTTCTCATATCGGAATTTCCTATTCCCTGCCAAAGATTCTTCGAGAAAAAGTAGGCAACGAATGGAACTTTAGCTTTTACAATGCCCCTGCTGTCTTGATACGAGACATCAACAATTATACGTCAGGCAAGATGATTTCACCAGATTTCGATTTGGAACATTCCAAGTATTTCTATCTTCACTTTGTGTTCGACTTGTTCAATAACAAATTATGGACAGGAAGCGAAAAGTTGACATGGCCTATGGATGGATTTGAGAAAGAGGATATTGTAGGACAGAAAGATTTAGACCCTTTTAATGGCAGCTTTTATAAGACCTTCAATCCAATAATAGCTTCTTTTCGTATCAATGACGGAAAGTGTGATGGACATTACGGCAAATTAGAGCGTATTCAAGAAAATAGCAAAACAGGCTATTATTATCTTAATAATGTATTCGCACATGAAGGAAAAACTTTCTTGTATGGAAATGGTTACACAGGAAAACTGTATGTGACAGATAGCCTTCATCTTGACAAATATAAGGTTTACATGGTGTTTGACACAGATACAGTTCCTATGATTGCACCAGACTCCACAAAATTTTATACGCATGAATATGGAAATCTGTATAGTTCTTACTTCACAAAGTGCATCACAAC
>JAIJLI010000451.1 GCA_022722495.1 Dialister sp.
GCAGAAGAGGCTAGGTGTTGGCAGCAGAGGGCACCCGATGACAGGCGTTCTCTGTCATTTTAAGGAAAGCGAGAGATCTTTGTATTCGTAGAGAAGGACTCTGTCAGAAGATCACAAAATGGGGAGGGCGCTGCTGCCCAGAAAGCCTCTGGGCCTCGTCCATCTCTCGTAGGATCTGCAGGATCTGTTTCCTGTGAGGTCAATGGGCGGCTATTCGGCGGGTGAAGCCTGAACAGCGCTTTTCTATCTCAACCTTGACAATAAAAAATAAACATTTTAAAATTGATGCAGTACTGAATCATCGTGATACGATGCCCGTCGTATGTGCAGCGTCGCCGATGGATCAGCATGCAAGCTGCAAGCCCAGTGAGAACTCCGCGAGCGGAGGGATTCTTATTATAGATAAAGGCCATCTGTCAGCCTTTTCGCCATCATCACCTGCTGTAATTTTTTGCAAAGGATGTTTTGTGTCATAGGAACCTTTTCTCTTGAAGGATGAAAGACCATTTACCACGGCCTGCACTTTCCGGCTTACCCGGAGCTACGTATTTCCTGTCTTAAAATAATAAAATCAGAAAGAGAGAGGTGAACCATTTGACACTGGATGAAGTTTTACTCTACGTCATTCTCTGTGGTATCGCAGCGGCTGTCTGCGGTACGGGGATCGGTTACCTGCTGCGCAAGCGTATCGCAGAAGCCCGGATCGGTTCTGCAGAGGAAAAAGCGAAGCAGATCGCAGAGGATGCGAAAAAGATGCTGGATACAGCGTCTCGTGAAGCGGAGACGCTGAAGAAAGAAACCTTGGTACAGACCCGTGAGGAGATCCATAAGCTCCGCGAGGATATGGAAAAGGAAAATAAGGATCGCCGCGATGAGCTGGCGAAGTACGAGCAGCGTCTGGTACAGAAGGACAATAATCTGGATCAGCGCAGCAACAATCTGGAACAGCGCGAATCACAGCTGGACCGCAAAGAAAATCAGGTCAAGGCACAGAAGGAAAAAGTCGATGCCCTGTATGTGTCCCAGCAGGCGAAGCTGGAAGAGATCTCCCAGCTGTCCCGTGAACAGGCGAAGGAAATGATCCTGTCCCGTGTGGATGAGGAGCTGACGCATGAGAAGGCTGTCCGCATCCGTGATGCGGTCGAGGAAGCCAAGAGCAGTGCGGATACCAAAGCGAGAGAGATCATCGCGGCTGCCATTCAGAGAAATGCGGCTGATACCGTATCAGAGACCACAGTTTCCGTCGTGGCTCTTCCGAATGAAGAGATGAAGGGACGCATCATTGGTCGTGAAGGCAGAAATATCCGCGCCATCGAAACGCTGACCGGCGTCGATCTCATCATTGATGATACTCCGGAGGCTGTCATCCTGTCGTGCTTTGATCCGATCCGCCGTGAAGTCGCGCGTCTTGCATTGGAAAGTCTTGTCAAGGATGGCCGTATCCATCCGGCCCGCATCGAAGAGGTCGTGGCGAAGACGAAGAAAGAAGTGGATAAGGCGATCCGTGAAGCCGGTGAACAAGCTGTCATGGAATGCGGCATCCGCGGTATGAATCCTGAACTGGTCAAGACGCTTGGCCGTCTGAAGTATCGTACCAGCTATGGGCAGAATGTCCTGCAGCACTGCATTGATACCTCCTATTTCTCCGGCATTCTGGCGGCTGAAGTGGGAGCCGATGTAGAGCTTGCCAGAAGAGCGGGGCTGCTTCATGATATCGGAAAGGCTGTCGATCGGGAACAGGAGGGGACGCATGTAGAACTCGGCGTGGAGCTCGCTCAGAAATATCATGAATCGCCGCAGGTCATCAATGCCATTGCTTCCCATCATGGGGATACAGAGCCGACTTGTGTCGAGTCTGTACTGGTCGCTGCGGCTGATGCGATCTCCGCTGCCCGTCCGGGTGCCCGTCGAGAGACATTGGAAAACTATATCAAGAGACTCACGAAGCTCGAAGATATTGCGAAATCCTTCCCAGGTGTGGCCAGCTGCTATGCCATTCAGGCAGGACGTGAGCTGCGTGTCATCGTGAAGCCGGAGAAGGTCAATGAGGATCAGGCCGTCATTCTGGCGCATGATATTTCCCAGCGGATCGAAAAGGAACTCCAGTATCCGGGGCAAGTCAAGGTGGTCGTCATCCGCGAGACCCGCGCGACGGATATTGCAAAATAATGCTTACCCAAAGAAGCTGCTTCGG
>JAIJLI010000452.1 GCA_022722495.1 Dialister sp.
TCTCATAAACGACGTACTTGAGACGCTCTTTCCCGCTCTCTTTCATGCCGCCTGTGCCCTATCCGCCCCTTCGGGGCACCTTCCCCTCGAGGGGAAGGCGGACGATACGAGGATACCGTCATCTAACATGCAGCGAAGCCGCCACGAGAGCCCTGAACCCAAGTCACTCTCCATGACAAAAAAGCCAGGACACGCATCCAGTGTGTTCTGGCTTTTCTATTGGCGGCGAAGCCGCACCGTCATTTTTCACTTCACCCAACGCCGGAGCACGCCGGAAAGCCTTGCCATGTCGAGGGGCTTGGCGATGTGCTCATTCATGCCGGCATTTTGGGTACGGACGACGTCTTCGACAAAGGCATTCGTCGTCATAGCGAGGATCGGAAGTGCTTTGGCATCCCTTCCGGGAAGGCGGCGGATCGCTCTGGTGGCTTCGTAGCCATTCATGACAGGCATCTGGATATCCATGAAGACGAGCTGGTAGTAGCCCGATGGATGGGAGGCGACTTTGGCAACGCCGTCTTGTCCATTCATTGCTGTCTCGACATCGGCACCTGTCATTTCGAGGAGCTCCTGCGCGATCTCGCGGTTCAGGGCATTATCCTCGACGACAAGGATGCGCCGGCCGTCCAGTCGCAGGCCGCTGAGCTCGAGGACGTCTGTCTCTTCCACTGCCTTGCTTTCCCCTTCGGCGCTCGCCTTCAGCGCAGTGAGGAGGCGGGAGCGAAAGAGGGGCTTCGTGATGAAGTCATCGGCCCCCGCTTCGCGGGCTTCTGTTTCGATCGCCGCATAGTCATACGCGGACAGTATGATGATGGTGACGCCTGCACCGACGATCTTCCGAAGCCGCCGGACGGTCTCTATGCCGCCCATTCCGGGCATTTTCCAGTCGATGATGACGGCGTGATAGTTTTCATGCGCTGCGCGAAGGGCTTCTGCCTTAGCGATCGCTTCCTCGCCGGAGGTCGCCGCTACTCCCTGAAGGCCGATGTCATTTAAAATGCCGACAGCACTCTCACCGGAAAGGACATCGTCATCCACAATGAGGATGGGACGGTGAATGAGATAGCCCAGATCATCGATCTTTTCTTCCTGCCATTTGAGGTAGAGTGTGATCGTAAAGGTGCTGCCCTTCCCCGGCGCACTTTTGACGGAGATCGTGCCATTCATGAGACGCGCGATGTTTTGTGCGATGGCCATGCCAAGGCCGGTGCCCTGGATCTGGCTCGTTCGCTTTTCATCGGCGCGGCTGAAGGGCTCGAACATGATCCTCTGGAAGGAACGGGTCATGCCGATGCCATTGTCTTTGATGATAAATTCATAGCACCCGCCCCCTCTTGCTTCTGTCGGGATCTCCCGGATCGAGAAGCCGATCCTTCCGCCGTCCGGCGTGTACTTGATGGCGTTCGACATGACGTTCATGAGGAGCTGCTGCAAGCGCAGGCTGTCGCCCCGCACGTTTTCGTGTGTGATCTTTGAAATGTGCATATCGAGCCGGTGTCCGTGCTTCTCGATCCCCGCGCGGCTGATGGTGACGATGTTGCCCACAAGATCAGACAGGTTGAAGTCCTCTTCATTCAAAGAGATCTTCCCGTTTTCGATACGCGCCATGTCAAGGACTTCATTGATGAGCCCCAGAAGATGGTGGCTCGCCTGCGTGATCTTTTCCAGGCAGTCTCTGACGCGCTCCTTATCATGGATGTGCGCCCCAGCGATGGCTGTCATGCCGACGATCGCATTCATGGGCGTGCGGATATCATGAGACATGTTGGACAGGAATTCAGTCTTGGCCTGATTCGCACGGTTCGCCGTCTGACAGGCATCACGCAGTGCCTCACGGGTACGGATCTCCGAAAGCTTCTCCTGTGTAGTATCCTGAGAGATCAGAAGTATTTTCTTGGCCCTGCCGTGTTCCCACTGGAGGGGGGACACGGACATGGTCTTATATCGCTCCGCGTTCTTTTCTCTGTATTCGAAGCGAAAAACGCTCTCCGGGTGCAAAAGCCTTTCCCAGAGATACGCGGGCGCGATCACGTCCTCAAAGGAGCTGTCGCTCCCCTCCAAGGTGCAGTTGTTCTCTCCCGCGGCACGCACAAAGTCGTGATAAGTCCCTTTGGGGGGATAGTGCGCCTCGGACTTCATGCTGTAGAAATCATAGGTATCCTCTGCCAGATCGCAGACCGCGTAACAGTCTATG
>JAIJLI010000453.1 GCA_022722495.1 Dialister sp.
AAGACCGATACCTTCTTCAAGCGCTTTACCGCCCAGGCTTTTTATAAGCTGATGCAGAGTGTGGATAAGGAAACGGTTTACAATCATGCCGATTTCCGCATGATGACCAACCGCACCCTAAAGGCGCTGATGCAGTATTCAGAGCGCAATCTCTTCCTTAGAGCCATCGTACGCCAGTTGGGCTTCCGGGAGGGATTCGTCTATTACGACCGCAAGGCTCGCGAGGCGGGTGAGAGCAAGTATCCGTTTACCAAAATGCTGAGTTTCAGTATAGATGGCATCACTTCGTTCTCCGTAGCCCCTCTTAGGTTTATCACCTTCCTGGGTTTGGCGATGACTTTGGTAGCAGTCATCATGATTATCTTTGCCTTGGTAGAATATTTCCAGGGCAAGACCATTCAGGGCTGGACCTCCATGCTTGTTTCCATGTGGTTTATCGGAGGCATCATTACCACGGGCGTAGGCATTACGGGTGTTTATATCGGCAAGATTTATACCGAGGTGAAGCGCCGCCCACGATACTTCATCGAAGAAAGAGTATAAGAATAGAGATATAAGCGTAACATAAGAAAAGCGTGTGTAAAATCAAAAGGCGTGTCGTATGAGCGGCACGTCTTTTGATTTTTATCGCATAGCTATATTGACTTCGTTTTTGATGAATCGCTAGAAACCAATATGAGATGATGCCTGTCCTTTGTTTGTGGAATGTGGCTAATCGTTTCTTACATTTGGGTACATTTTTAGATTAGTGTTGAAATTAGCAAATGTAGTATCAAAAGTAAGCCCACCATTGCTATCTACTAAGTAGTAGCCAGAGTACGATTTGCCCTTCCCCATGTTTGCATGCATGTAAACATTAAATCCAGGGAAGAAAGAGGCACGAGTGGTCGGTTGTGTTCGATACCCATCTACAATCCACCAATGTCCAGCTCCAGTACTAGTTTGCCCATACATAAATACGGGTCTTAATTCATCAACAGAAGCTTTTAATGTGGCAATGTTCATTTTCTGCATGTTGTCCACGTATATCCCATATTTTTTTAAGAATTTGATAACATTACTAAAGTTGACGGTACTAGAATTACATTGGTATTTTACTCCACATTGTTCTCCGATAAATTTCATAAGTTTAGCAATCATGAGACTTTTGTCATCAGGATCTTTAGTGTACGAACCAAAGTAGTCTGAAGTATTATGTATTTCTTCCTTTTCGCATAGATAGTCCCAATCAATTCTTGTCCCATCAACATAAATGCTCGGTTTGTAAAAAGACATGATTTCAGCAGTCGCAATGACAACAGAGCTAATTGGGTAACGATAATCCCAAAGCCAATTGTCGGAGCAGTTTTGTTCCATTAATTGGTTGTATGGTAGTCCGTCGTTCCAACTAACTTTAATGAATGGACCATTTCCTGCGATGGCATTGCTAGGGGGTGTTGTAATAGTTGCTCTTGTGTTCCTAATTTGTTTCGGAGAAATGAACTCTTTAATTTTTGCAAACTCAACTTTCTTTGGGGTGGTATTTAGCACTTTTGCTATTTTCTCTAATGTCGTATTTCGTAAGGAATCTTTGTTAGAATCTAAACTGCTAATGGCGTTAGTAAAAAGTTCTTTTGAATATAGAAGTGGTGGCAACTCTTTTGAGAAACTTGTACTATCGTTTCTAAAGTATGCTAATACATAAGGGAACCTCTTGTCGCCAGAAATAATCGCAGTATAGACTCCTGTTGTGGAATTAATTTTCAACTCGTAAATAGAACATTGTAATTTGTTCTTATTCACTTGGTTCTGTAATTTGTATGATGGTGAAATATTATACTCTTTAGTTTCTGTTATTTTGATTACAGGTTCGTTTTGTCGAGTTGTAAGGTTGTCTTCTGCAAAGAGATTGAAAATGTCAACAGCTTCGTCTTTACTCAACTTGACTTTATCATCAAACATAATACTAGAAATTTCAGCCTCTGTTAGTTCAATTTTGTTCTCATAGTAACAAAAATTGAGAGCATCATTGTTGGTTTGACAAGATGTGATAGTCATGGTTAGAGCCATTAATATATAATAGATTTTTCTATTCATAAATTTTATGTTAAAAGAGGGTGTGTCATAAGTCTATGGCGCACCCTTTTTTTTTGTGTGTTTCTATATATTCTAGTTGAATCGTAGTCTTTCTTCACAAAGGGAATCTTATTAT
>JAIJLI010000454.1 GCA_022722495.1 Dialister sp.
ATCGTCGGCGGCGCAGCTGCGCTTGAATAAACCCGCATAAAGAATTTAAGGAGGAATGCTTCTTCATGGCAAATGAAAAGGAGATGCAGGTAGGTAAAGTAGTCCAGATCATCGGCGCAGTCGTAGATATTGCATTCGATGACGACAAAGAACTCCCTGCTATCTATAACGCAATCCATGTAAAAGATGATAAATCCGGCGTTCCTGTTGATGTTATCTGTGAAACCATGCAGCACCTCGGCGACGGCGTCGTCCGTGCCGTAGCTATGAGCTCCACAGATGGCATGGTACGTGGAATGAAAGCAGTCGACACCGGCCGTGCTATTGCAGCACCGGTAGGCGACGGCTGCCTTGGACGTATTTTCAACGTTCTCGGACAGACAGTAGATAACGATCCGGCCAAAGTACCGGCATCCGACTACTGGCCGATTCATCGCCCGGCACCGGCCTTCAAAGACCAGTCCCCGGCAGCTGAAATTTTCGAAACCGGCATCAAAGTCGTCGACCTGATCTGCCCATACGCAAAAGGCGGTAAGATCGGTCTCTTCGGCGGTGCAGGCGTAGGTAAAACAGTCCTGATTCAGGAACTGATCCACAACGTAGCGACCGAACATGATGGCTGCTCCGTATTCTGCGGCGTAGGCGAACGTACCCGTGAAGGCAACGACCTCTGGGGCGAAATGAAAGACTCCGGCGTCCTGAACAAAGTAGCACTGGTCTATGGCCAGATGAACGAACCTCCGGGAGCTCGTATGAGAGTCGCCCTGACAGGTCTGACCATGGCAGAATACTTCCGTGATAAACAGGGCCAGGACGTACTGCTCTTCGTCGACAACATTTTCCGTTTCGTACAGGCAGGCTCCGAAGTATCCGCACTGCTCGGCCGTATGCCGTCTGCCGTAGGTTACCAGCCAACGCTCGCAACCGATATCGGCGAACTGCAGGAACGAATCACTTCCACCAAGACCGGTTCCATCACATCCATTCAGGCTGTATATGTACCGGCCGATGACCTCACCGACCCGGCTCCGGCTGGCGTATTCACCCACCTGGATGCTACCACGGTACTGAACCGTTCCATCGCCGAACTGGGGATTTACCCGGCAGTCGATCCGCTGGACTCCACTTCCCGTATCCTTGATCCGAACGTACTCGGCGAGGAACACTACGAAGTAGCCCGCGGCGTACAGGCTATTCTGCAGCGCTACAAAGAACTGCAGGATATCATCGCCATCCTCGGTATGGAAGAACTTTCTGATGACGACAAGGTCATCGTTGCTCGCGCAAGAAAGATCCAGAGATTCCTGTCTCAGCCGTTCTTCGTAGCTGAACAGTTCACAGGCTCCCCAGGTAGATATGTACCGCTGAAGGAAACCATCAGAGGCTTCAAGGAAATCCTTGCAGGCCAGCACGATGATATGCCTGAAGGCGCATTCTACATGGTCGGCACAATTGATGAAGCAATCGAAAAGGCTGAAAAGATGAAGAAAGGGGAATAAGCCATGGCTGATACCCTTACTCACTCCATGCACGTGGAAGTCATCAGTCCGGATGGTCCGATCTTCAGTGAAGACAATGTGGACATGGTGGTGGCCCGCGCAGAAGACGGCGAATTCGCTGTCTTGAAAAACCATCTGCCTCTGGCAGCCGCTTTGGAAATGTGCGTCGTGCGCATTAAAAAAGCAGCTGAAGAGCAGAAGGTCGCTGTATTCGGCGGGTTCTTGGAAAATTCCAAGAACAACGTAAACATCGTGGCTCCGCTGGCTGAGCTGGCTGAAACCATCGATGTAGCACGCGCCCAGGCAGCGAAAAAGCGTGCAGAAGACAGACTGGCTTCTCACAGCGCAGACATCGATATGGATCGCGCAAGACTCGCTCTCATGCGTGCGCTGACACGCCTCAAAGCGACCGGAACGATCTGATAGAGAAACAAAAAAGGAGCTGTGAAGAAATGAATCCTCATTTCTTCACAGCTCCTTTTTACTATGCTTTCATTTGGTTCAGGGTTCAAGGTTCAGGACTCTCGTGGCGGCTTCGCCGCCTTTTTTTAAAAGATGGTATTCCCGTATCGCAGCCTTCCTTTCTAGGGAATGCTATTAAGTTAAGCGGCAGAACGTTCTTGGCTCCCCATCGGGGGAGCTCCCCGAAGGGGTGAGGGGGCTACGTAGCGGTATTGCATGAAAGTGTTGGA
>JAIJLI010000455.1 GCA_022722495.1 Dialister sp.
CCCCATCTCGCTGCGCTCGAAATGGCGTCTCACTGGATTTTAGCGTCGCTTCGCTCCTAAAAATCCAGTTCGCTTGCACATATTGCCTTCGGCACTTCCTCCGAAGGGGGAAGCAAGACGTTACGTAGCTAACGATTTCCTTAACTTAATAGCATTACTTTCATGGGCAGGGAAGGCACCGCCTTTCTCATGATCCCCATACCCAAAAATAAAAACCGTCAGGCTCTGATTCTGAGCCTGACGGTTTTTACTTACTATAGGATTACCAGTTTCTGAACTTAGCCGGCGGGTTGTAAAGACCGCCGGACCAGTCCACAAGGTCCTTCATATTCTTGGCCGCGAGGAGGTCGCGTGTCGCCTGAGACGGATCGATGCCGAAATCTTCCGGCAGCTTGACGATGCCTTCCTTTCTGAGCTTCTTGGTGATCTCCGGATCTTCGAGCTTGCCGACTTCCGTCTTGCCTGCTACCGCACGGATCGCATTCATGCGTTCTTCCATGTTGTGGCACTTGTGGAGGTAAGCGATGCCGACTTCGGAAACAATGTGGGTGAGGTCATCGGAGTAGATCATGATCGGTTCGAGATCAAGGTTTGCATTCTTCTTCAGAGCGACGGCGTCGAGCTGATCGACGAAGCCCGGGAAGCCTTTTTCAGAGACGGTCGTGATCATCTGGACGACGAGCTTCTTGCCGCGGTTGCGGTCGCCCATGAGTTCGTAGCGGTTCGCCACTTCTTCGCCCGCTTTTTTCCATGCCGGAGTGACATGACGGCGGCCTTTGGCATCGCAGCCCATGTTCGGAGCGCCGCCGAAGCCTGCGACATTGTTCTTGGTCGCAGTGGAAGAGTTGCCAAAGCGGTCGATCTGCATGGTGGAGCCGATGAACATATCAGCGGCATAGTGACCGGCAGCCTGGCAGAAGGCACGGTTGGAACGCATGGTGCCATCCGGGCCGACAGCGAAAACGTCGCTTCTGGCTTTGATGTATTCTTCCATGCCGACTTCCGATCCGAAGGAGTAGATGGCCTGCGCCCAGCCGGTCTCAATGGCCGGGATCAGGGTCGGATGCGGGTTCAGTACCCAATGGGTGCAGATCTTGCCGCGCAGTCCCAAAGATTCACCGAAGGTCGGGAGCAGCAGCTCGACAGCAGCGGTATCGAAGCCGACGCCGTGGTTCAGGACTTTGACGCCATATTCTTCGTAAATGCCGCGGATCGCCATCATAGCTTTGAGGATACGTTCATTCTGGATCTTTGCCGGATCTCTGGTGAAGAGCGGGTTCAGCATGTATGGTGTCGGGCTTTCGACGACGAAGTCGACCCAGTCAGCCGGGATATCGACACGCGGGAGCTTGTCAACGATCTGATTGACCTGGAAAATGACGATGCCCTGATTGAATTTCGTCGCTTCGACGATCGCTGGGGTGTCCTCTGTGGAAAAGCCGGTGTAAATGTTGCCGGCTGCATCCGCATAGTCAGCGCAGACGAGAGAAACTCTCGGCACGAGGTCGATGAAGTAGCGGGAATACATTTCAAGGTAGGTATGGATCGCGCCGAGTTCGACACCATCATTCTGGACCATCTGCGCCAGACGCTTGCCCTGGCTGCCTGCATAAGCAAAATCCAGCTTTCTGGCGATGCCTTTATCAAAGACATCCAGATGCTCCGGGATGGAGAGGGTGGACTGGATCATATGAAGATCATGCACTTTGGACGGATCCACCTTGCAGAGCTCTTTTGCGAGGAAATCCGCCTGCTTCTGGTTATCGCCTTCGATATTGACTTTATCGCCCGGGCGAAGGACCGCTTCAAGGACTTTGACCGTATTAGCTGCGTCAACGATCTTTCCCTCTACATACGGAGCGGCAGCTGCAATGCGTGCTGCGGTATCGTCTCCTCTGGTGTGCCAGTTCTTATTGCATGGTTTGATTTCTAACATGAATGGACTTCCTTTCAATAAAAATAGGGTTGTACAGAAATAAGTATATAAGTATACAGGTTTTCATTATTATAGTTATTATTGTTATTGTTGTTGCTTCCCTATCATAACAGATCGCAGCGATACGTGGAAAGAGAGGGAGCGACTGGTGATGAGCTAACTCTGAATCTTTTTAGAAGATCATCGCTGTAGCGAAGTAGAAGACAGAGGGGAAGAGAAGGCAGCCGAGGCCGGTGTAGAAGGTCGCTGTCATCG